>CAYUGX010000008.1:0-12614 GCA_964444375.1 uncultured Porphyromonadaceae bacterium
CCCTACGGCAGTCTGTAGTTCTAAATCTACTTGATCATTATCGCCCAGAAACGACCGCAAACGGGCCTTTCTGTCAGCGACGTCGAGTAAGCCTTTGTTGTAGCTATTCTCAAATTTAAACCCATTGATTTCAAGTTGCATGATCTCATCTTTATCGACGGTACCAATGGCATGTTTTTCACGGGCAATCTTAAGCAAGCTGCTGTTATTCTGCACATTAAACTCAAGTACTTTTAAATTCTCATTGGCCAGGGCCAAATCGAAAAAATAACGTACCGCTACCAGATTCACGTCCTCCATTCTTTCGAGATATTCTTTCTCGGCCTGCTTATATCGCATAGGTTCAATCTTTTTCTCCCACTTGAATTCATTGAAAGAAAACAGGGGTTGAATCAATCCAATAGAAATTGGGGTTGTGCGGTAGGTTGCCGGATCATCATTTAAAAGATCAAGCCGGCCCAAATCAGAACGAAAAAAGAGTTTACCTCCGGTAAATGGAATATTCTGATTCACCAGTAAATTCAACGAGGAGTTGAGTCGTCGTGTTTCACCATATTTCTCAATCCATTCTCCATTTTCGAGCACTGAATTTTTAACTATGGCTCGCTGCAAATCGATTAACTGGGCATCTAACTCAACTGACGGTAATTAGCTGGCCTGATAACTCCGAAACTGCCAAAAAGCCGATCTGAATCGGTGTTTAGCTAAGAGGGCTTCAAGTGAGTTTTCCTGAGCTAGTTGGATCACATCGTTTAGGGTTAATTGCTTGGTTTGGGCGTAGCCTTGCGACATGAATAAAAATGCCACCAAAAAGCATAGGAATTGCTTTGCTCGATACATATATATGCGGTTAGCAGGGATCTAACTCCCTGGTTTGGTTCTATTTGGCCTCTCGTTTAGCTTTGGGGGACAGCTTGGCTGATCTAAAAATAGATAGCTTTTTGTACTATTCCAAAACAAGAACGAAATAATTAGTCAAATAGTATGGCTTCTTATTCCCTACCGGAGATGTTGTATGACAGCAATACTTTTCCATGCCGGAGATACAATCGGCCATGATGAATCACTGGATGTGCCCAGTGTGGACCGGTGCCCTCGTTGATGCGAAATGAGGATATGATTTCAAGCTTTTTTGGATTGGGTTTAACCAGGGCCACATTTCCTCTTTTTTCTTCAAAGAGGTACAGCAATCCATCGGCAAAAATAATCGATCCTTTATTTTGCCAGGTTTCCTCCCACTGTGTGGTTCCCGTTTCCCAATCGATGCAGACCCAGTTACCCATCCCGTTGTTGATCCAGTTAGAACCATATAAGTAGCCATCAACCAGAACATAACCACCCATGTGGGTATCCAAATCTTTGTTCATCCATTTTAATTCAACCTGATCACCTGCCGGATGGATCTTGAGCATGGCTGATGGGTGATCGTAGCCCTTATTGATGAACAATTCACCATTTTTGTATAGGGGTGAATTGCAATTGGTGATGATCATGCCCCCGTTGGTTTGGTCTGTTGGCAGGCCTATATAATCAAATTTCCACAGGATTTTACCATTTGCCGGATCAACGCCAAGTGCATGATTCGAAAGAATCGTACAAATCATGTCGCGCCCATTGTGGTTTACGAGGATGGGGTTCACATAGGCAGATCGGTCGTTGATAGAAGCACTCTTCCATATAAGCTCTCCGGTATGACAGTCGAGGGCCACTAAACTGGTCTCGGGTCCTCCAGGAGAATAGATCACCTTATCGTCAACAATCAAAGCCGATTCAGAGGGTCCGTAGATGTTTGTTTTACTCGAGAACAGGTTGAAGCCATCCTGATACCATATTTTTTCGCCAGTCTGCTCATCAAGACATACCACTTCACCCTGCCCGCTAATCACATACACTTTCCCCTGATATAAAGTTGGAGTGGTGCGGGTTTCGGGATATGATTTGTTCCAGGCCAATCCAAAAGGTACTTGCCAGATTAAGGTACCAGAATAATCAAGGGCTGTTAAGTATTCAATGGTATCTTCACGACCAGTCACATAGATGTATTTCTCACCCATGGCGGGTGAGGAGTAACCTTTCAGCACAACATCAACCGACCAGAGCTTTTCAGGACCACCAGCTGGCCACTCGGTTAACAAACCCTGATCAGGATATTTACCTTCTCTAGCTGGGCCCCGCCATTCAGAGGTGATTTGTGCGTGACAAAGTGATGAGAGTACAAGTAAAAGTGAAAGTATAAGATATTTCATGTTGATCGTTTAATGAAGACCTATTTCATCGGTGAAAATCCAGGCGTCCATGCCTTGATACGGATGATCGGTTGGCAAAACGGCCCGGTTTTGGGCCGTGAATTTAATATACCTAAACGAAACTGGATCAAAGTTGAGTGCAACTTTAACAATTTTTGCATTTTGGGATTCATCCAATTTAAGATCTTTTTTTGCGATTTTGTCAAAATTCAACCCGTCCAATGAGCCTAAAACCTCTACATGTTGAGGTAACATAACCCGTGTCATGGCACTGTGTTGAAAGAACTGCATCCAGGCTCGCCCTATTTTAATTGGTTCACCCAGGTCAACAACTACTTCAACATCTTTCTTTCTAAACCCCTGCCAATGGGGATGATCTCCTCTTTTTGATGCCAGCTGAGCATCAGTAAGGCTTTTGTTCTCACCTCCCGGATAAGCCGTTTCCCAGGTACATAGGTATTCAACTGTCTTGCCGGTTGCCAGGTTTGGGAGATCAATCAATTCGAAAGCATGACCAATGACCTGATCGTTATGAATTGTCACTGCGCGTAAGTGGGTGTTGGGTGTTGGGTGCTGGAGCCTGCCCCCGATGAAAATGGGGGTGCTGGGAGCTGAATATAAGGGAGAGCTGCTCGTTGGTGGAGTGCCATCGAGCGTATACCGTAATGGGTAGAAGTTTAGCTCTCGCTCAAATGCAATACTAATGGAATTTGTTTCAAGCTCGTAATTGATGGATGCGTTTGGGGTAAAGGAGCTTCCGGCATAATGATAGCCTAAAGTCTCATAGCGTATGAGTTGGGATTCCATTTTGTCGTGGAATCGATCCCAATTGCATTGCTCAGGCCCGCTCCATAACACTTCAGCCAGGGCGCTGTATCGAGGCATGATCATGTATTCGGCATGTTCTGGTGTCGCGATTTGCTCGGTCCATAAATTTGCCTGGCCGCCCAAAATGTGATGTCGTTGTGCGGCTGGGATATCTGAAGGAATCGGATTGAAAGCATACACGTCCTTTAGTCGGTTTAATCCACCCCAGGCCTGGGATTCATCAGAATGACTGCTTTGGTAATGATCGAAATAGCAGGGAGATCCCGGACTCATCACCACATCATGTCCTGCGCTGGCTGCTGCAATCCCTCCAGCCATTCCCCGCCATGACATGACACTGGCCCCATCCGGTAGGCCACCCTCTAAAATCTCATCCCACCCAATGAATTGCTTACCTTTTGAGTGTAAGAATGTTCCAATCCGGTTAACAAAATAGCTTTGTAATTCCTCTTCATCTTTTAGTTTTTCACTCTCGATTCGCTTTTGACATAAATGACAGTGCTCCCATTGTGCTTTACCCACTTCATCGCCACCAATGTGAATCAAATCACCTGGAAAAAGATCGATCACCTCAGTGAGTACTTGTTCAAGAAATACAAATGTTTCCTCTTTACCAGCACAATAAACACCGGAAGGATGGGCAGGATCGCAGCATAATTCAGGAAAGATGTTCAGTGCTGCATTCGAATGTCCGGGCATTTCAATCTCAGGAACAATGGTAATAAATCGTTCTTCAGCATACTGAATAATCTCTCTGATCTCCTCTTTAGAATAAGATTCCACACCCGCTGTTAACTCAGGATACGCATCAATCTCAATCCGCCAGGCTGTACCATCCGTCAGGTGCCAATGAAAATGGTTGAGTTTGTGAAATGCCAGAATATCAATGAATTTCTTGACAAATTCAGGTGGGAAATAGTGCCTGGATACATCGAGCATGCCGCCCCTCCAATTAAATGCAGGCCAATCCTTGATGGTCACAGATGGTAGTTCAACCTTATCATTCAATCCAGCTAGGGGAAGCATTTGTTCAAATGTTTTCATTCCATAGTAAACGCCAGCTGGTGTATTAGCCCGTATCAGTATTTTATCTCGTTTTATATGAAGTTCATACGCTTCCAACCCACCATTCACCAAATCCTCTGCGACTTCAGTAAAGATTAGGCCAGCGGTATCGGCAAACTTGAGGCTCCCATTGGCAAATTGAATTTCCTGAGGCTCAGGAATTATCATCACCTGGCTTGTCAGTCCCGATAAATCGGGTTCTCCACTTCGCTCCGACTTGCAGCTGACCCATAACAGGGTAGTACCGAGCATCGCGAGAACAATGAACCGTTTCATGAAATTAATGTGTGTTGTTCAGTTACCTATCGATCCGTTTAAACCACTGGATCATGGGGATGGGTACGGGTACAAATTCGCCATCAAAATGAACGCCTGTAAAGCCAAACTGGAAAGAGGAGCTTTCATTGGCTTGAAAACGCAGCCCTGGGGCCAGCACTACCAGGGGATTGGCCTCGATAACCCGGTCTTCAAGATAATAGGTAACCTTTTGACTGCCAGGATTATGTTGTTCTCTTACCTCTTTTTCAACTCGATCTTTGCCGCTGAGCATGAAGAATGAATCGAATACAAAACTGAATTTTGTGTTGATTTTAAACATCCCCGCAATGGAAAACAGGGGTCTTCCTTCGGTGCGGTTCTTTTCTGTATTGTCATATTCATACTGATTCGTTGACCATTCAGTTGGTACGTTAATAATGCGTGGAACCGATTCAGTCTGCTCAGTAAATAAGGCACCGTATCCACCAGTAAAATTGACGTTATTTACTCTGTTACCCAGGGATACAAATCCAAAGGGCAGGGCCAGACCATATCTGGGGAAGGCCCATGATCCAGTTCCACCCAGGAATCCGACGCCCCCGTAAATACCATCGGTAATTTGACGGCTGTATTTAGTGGTAGCGATTATCGGAATACCGACCCAGGAAGTCATGATGCCCACAGTGAAATTATCTCTCACTCCAAATTGAAAATCAGGTCCAAAAATATTCCATTGCACATAGTTATCACCACGATTGATGTTAAATCCGTTTGTAGTCAGGAAATAGCGAGTGGCAAATAAACCCCCGGCATAGGCATCTTCACCCCGTTCAATGATGATAATTTCTTTGATCTCATGTTTTGGGATGTAAACCAAACCCACTTCTTCAGATTGCAGCAGCAGTTCACGGGCATCTTGTGAAACGATCACACCAACAAAAGCGACTCCATTCTGTTTCAGAATTTTATGCTTTTGCTGAGCCTGATCTGCTTCATCTTGTGCAAAACCGGCTGTACTGGCCATCATGAAGGCCAAAGCGATCAAAAGAAAACGTATTGATTTTTTCATTTGTGTGGTCTTAATTACTTGTTGTTTGGTTAAATATACGATCATTCGTTGTACTTTCAAGGAGAATGGAGGATTGGGGATTGGAGATTGGTAGAATGGTGGAATAGTGACTTTGTAGGGGCTGAATGCTTCGACCCGGAATCGGATATTAAACGATATATTAGACTGAAATATGAAATTATATTACTTCATTCTCTTCGTTTGCTGGTTATTGGTAGGATGCTCCATGCAGAAAGTGCAAACTGGAGGACAGAATCCTTCGCCTATGGTTGACCATATTCGACCGCATGAACGGGTAGATGGAAGTAATTGTGACGGTGAAAGGATCATTTGGCCTTTTATGGAAAAACTAGCGCAGTTGTTTATTCCAGAGAGTTTTAATCCGGCAGGCGATTCTGAATTGATCGTTCATTTTCATGGCCTCCCTAAAGTAAGTGAGCATGCTGTTTGTGGATCATCCAATCAAGTGATATTGACCCTAAATGGCTGGTCAGGTGGCAGCAGCTATGAAAAGCTCTTTAGGGAAGGAACGCATTTTCTCGATTTTGTGCATCTTGCAAAAGAAGCCATCAATATACATGAATTCTCAAGCATTATTTTAAGTGGCTGGAGTGCTGGATACGGTGCCATCAGGGCTTTGATTCAGCGCTATCCCGATCGGATTGATGGCATCATCTTGTTGGATGGAATCCATACTTCCTACGTCCCTGAAAGACTGGTGTTGCACCGCGGTGGAGAACTGGATACTTCCAAATTGGAGCCTTTCATAGCTTTTGCCCGTCAGGCAATAGAAGGAGAAAAAAGCATGTTGGTCACCCACAGTTCAGTCTTCCCGGGTACTTTTGCCAGCACCACTGAATGCGTTGATTATCTGATTTATCAATTGTTTTTAAAACGAAAGGCTGTTTTAAAACAGGGCCCTGTGGGTATGCAGCAGGTTGGGAAGGTTGCATCAGGTAGGTTAAAAATAATGAGCTTTGCTGGGAATACTGCACCAGACCATGTGGATCATTTGCACGGACTAAAACGATTCATTAATGAATTGGACTAATGAGTGCGAAGAATTACTACTTCAATGCTTTTAACGACATTCGAGATAATCTCTTCAGTTGATAGTTGAACAATATTTTCAGGTTGGTATAAAAGCTTTACTACAACCTTGCCTTTTACTTGCCCGTACATTTTTTCACTATCACAAAGGGGAGGTACTGTAAATCCAAAGTTGTCGGTATAGACAGTTATGCCAGACAATCTTCGTGTACCGAATAAAGGGTCCTCCGTCTCCCGAACAGGAAAGAATTGGTCAAGAACGGCGCAATTCTTGGCTGAAATTTGAAAATCGACTTCAACATCCTCTAAATAAGAAGCGTCTTTTTCACGGAGCTGAACTTGGCAAGATACTGTCGCAGTTGTTCCTTTACAGGCTAGTGCACTACCGGTAAGTGTTACCAATATCGCCGGGATTCCACGATCTGTACCCACCCCTGCAACATATTTAATGTAGCCCCACTCATCATCAAACTTGCTTTCAAAGCTTGTGGTTGTTTCGTTGGTTAATGAACAAGGCTCCTGGTCGTAGCCAACCATAACATCTATTGCCTTGTCAATAGCGTTATCTGTACAGCCGCAAAGAACTCCCATGATGATGGCAAGTATAAAACACTTCTTTATCATATTGAATGGTTCTAGTTTGGTAATCACTAATTTACGACACAACTACAAAACCGCCAAATAGTAGGTTAGTGTTCAATTTTTGTACTCCTGATGCTCGCTCTATTAATTGGTTTGGTGGATAGGAAACCTGGGGCATCGGGATATCGAAAAACCAAGATAGAATATGGGGAATTAGCAGGTATTTGACTAGGTTTATTCAGTTTTACAACATAAAACTTGCCTTACTCAGGCTATATGATTGGAAGCAGGCATTTTAACAACATCGAATAGAAATGAATCAACTATTTTTAAAAAAGGGGATACTGCTGTTGGTGGCTATCGTACTACCCATATGCTACCTACTTGGCCAGGAAGATTTGAGATCAAGCACCTATCAAGCCTACCTCGATTCAAATATTGATAAATGGGAAACTGCCCTTAACGAGGACCAAGTGAAACCATTAAGCCTTGAATCACAATATGATCGGGCAATTGCCATCTTTGGATACGCAGGATTATGCATCGATTCTAAAGAGAAAAAAAGAGCCAAAGCCTATGTTCACGAACTACATGACATCACCAGTGAACTACTAAATCAACAGCCCCAAAATCCTAAGATTATGGGCATTCATGCGGCCTCTTTGGGCTTTAAACTGATTTACCAACCCCATAAAATGATGAAATTGGGACCCCAATCAGTGAGATTATTGGAAGCAGCACGGAAGATTGATGATCGGTGTCCCGAAGTACTGGTACAATTAGGTAATCAATCCTGGGTCATGCCCAGGGTTTTTGGTGGTGACAAGGAGGAAGCGATGCACTATTACCGATTGGCCATTACACACCTCGAAAAGAATCAAGAACAAATAGTTGAGAATTGGCATTACATCAAAATGCAAATGGTTTTGGCCGATTGGTACGAGCAAGCAGGGTACAACAATCGCGCAAAAAGCCTGTACCTAAAGGTGCTCCGTTTAGAACCCGGTTTTGAGCTCGCCCAGAAGCGACTCAAGCTGTTGTAAAGCCTGTTATCACATTATCCGGTTGTCCGGTTGTCCGGTTGTCCAGTTGTCCGGTTGTCCAGTTGTCCGGTTGTCCGGATGTCGGGTTGTCCAGTTTTCTGGTTGTTGTGTTTTACCCGACTGTGGTGCAATTAAAATTACATAGTTGGCTGAAGGCTTGTAGTTCTTTTACGTAGTCGCCGTAAAAGAAAAGCTGGTGAAAGCCTGGGTAGGCCAAAATATTATAGTCGCCATCCATTTTGGCCTTAACCGATACAACGCAGCCTCCGCTGGGTGGAACACTCATGTTGTCAACCACGGTTCCGGCCGAAACCAATAGTTCTGATGGTTTTTCCCCATTAGCTGCACCCGGCAAAAGATCAAGGCAGGTGATCCGTTGTCCGAGCTTCCAGATGGTACGTGGTACGGCATCCCGGTTGCCGTGGTGGTGGGTTAAATCGAAGGGTTCAGGATCAGCCTCGAAACCGTTCAATCGGGTGGGACTTGAACAGTGGGCCCCGATCAAGGTATCATCAGATGTATCGGCCACCGGATCTTGTTGAAAACCGGGGCGTTCAAACAAATATTGAGTCATTATTTGTGACGCGATTGCTCCAGTATCAGCTTCGCAGGCAGCTGGAATTCCATCGTCATTCATCCTCGACCAGGATATACAGGGTAAGCTGATGGGCTCGTTTGCCAGCGCGCCGAGGCAATCCATCGATATGGCATCGCATTCATAATCTTTCAATAGCTTACCGGCAACTTGATAGCTTTTGATCCCGTTAATTACATCCTCTCGGGTTGACCCAACCATTTTCTCAGACTGCTTGATGTAGGCGTCGGCCATATCTTCAATTTCCTGGGTCATCTTCAAGGCCCGGTAAGTCTCAAGAAAACAGACTGCGGGGAGATAGTGAAGCGTTATTCCCGTATCAGCAAGCGGACGTTCAATTTCTTGCTGGCCTGCCAGCACAAGGCATTTGGCTTGCTTCATCAACGCTTTGGCTTTGAGCATCTGCATGCCATATTGCGCCTGGGAAAAATCATTCGTTGAAAAAATTACACTTCCGGGTTCTTCAGCAATTCCAATGGTATTGGTTGTAAATGAACTTCCTAAGGGAGAGAAAATGACCGATGGGATGCCCGAAGAAATGGCCTTGCCAGCCGTTGGCCAGGTATGCTGCTGGCGATCGAGCAGCAAGAGCATCAGGCCATCAACTCCCTCATTTTGGGCAGCAAACATCCATTGGTCGGCTTCTTCATGACTAAATATAGGTTCATCACGGAGGTCAAGTTTTACTCCCTTGGCTTCGGCAGTTTCATGCATTAATTTGGTGTAGTTCTCTCTCGCAGCTTCTCCATCGTACACTGCTCCCGGCCACCACATGCCATAGTCTTCTTTACGCCTGACAAATGCAGCTTTTATTCGAGGCACATAGCTACTTGCCGGTCCGGCGGCCTGCATTCTGGCAAAGACAGGTACAGAATCACAACTACTCAATCCCAATCCACCCAGAACTGAGGTTCCGGCTAGGGCAATTCCGGTAGTTTTTAAAAAGTCACGTCTATTTACATGATTGTGGTTGCAATGGGCGGGGCAGCGGGATTGACTCATGGCATATTTGTTTAGTTGTTATTAGGTTAGATAAAAGTAGTAAACAGTTTTTAGTTTTCAGTTTTCAGCAAGAAATAGGAATTAAGACTTACTGACAACTTTTCACTGTTCACTTTGAACTGAAAACTAGATTTTAACCCCATACCCACCAAGGTGCATCAATATAGTCGCCGTAGACTATCAAATCGAAAGTGATATGGGCTATTAGTGGAATTAGTGTGGTGCCTGCCTTTTCTTTGACCCAACCGATTACCAAACCGAAAGCGAGTGTCCAAATCAGAAGGCCTGAAAAATGAATTTCCAATCCTGAATCGTGGGAGACGAATATCAGGATCTTGTAAGCTGTATGAGCAATTGATGTTATAGCAATTGCAAAAAAAACATTGATCTTGGCCAGGCGGGTTTGAAGATAGCCCCTGAATAGCAATTCCTCGGTGGCACCAATTGACATTGATACCAAAACAAACCATCTCAGGTCTCTGGGTAGTATGGCCAGATCAAGGTAATCACGATACACCATCCCCAACAGAGCTCCTCCTAGTACGGCTATGGCCAGATACAATCGGTGTTCTGCTCTCCATTTTCCAAAACCAAAAAAACCTGTCAGGGATGGTGATCGCTTATACTGACTAACCAACGGATAAATAGCCAACGCCAAAGCAGCTATTGCTATAATCCATACACGGTTTGGCTCCTGAACAAAGTAGGTAAACGTCAGCAGACCAATAATGAAAATGCCTGATTCAATCAGGCCTCTTTTATACTGAACGTCTTTCACTTCTTTTTATCCGAGAGGTAAGTATAAGTAACACCAGAGCCAATGGGATTAACACTAATAGCCATCCTGATCCCATACAGAAGGCATCAGTTGGAACCAGAATAGTTTTGGGCAGTTGTTCTTTCAGCTCATTGAGGACTGTGGAATCTTCAAAAACCTCTGCTGGATAGGCCAGATAGCTTAGATGATTTAATTCGTAGATCGATTCTGGTTCCAGATCATCATTGGTGATGATCAGGCAGTCAAGGCCAGGTATTTCGGCAATCGCATCAACATTGGTAACTTGCTCACATTCAACCAGTTTCAAAATATCCAGGGTGGTCAGCTCAGGAATGAGTAGATCAAAGGCTTCTTGTGAAACATTGTTGGGTAATGACAGGTACTCGAGTCGTGTTAAATTCTTGAGCTCATCCAGGCCGCTAATCTGATCACAATTAATCAGACTTAACCGTCTTAAACTGGTAAAATCCGAAATCCCTGACAAGTCTGTCAGATTTTCACACGTGGTGAGGTTTAGTTCTTTGAGATTGGGTAAAACAGGCAGGTCATTTAAAGAGGAGAAGTCTCCATCTATGATGCTCAAACTTATGAGCTGCTTCATGTGCTGAAGTTCTCTCAAATCTCCATCACTATCATCATACACGATTATAGATTCTAGACTTGGTAATTTGGCCAGTTTCTCGAAGTTAATTAGGGACACATCCGGTAGGTAGAGAAATTCAAGGGCATCCGCCTTATGGAGCATATCAAGGTCTTTTTCATCGTAATCACCGTGTTCATCATCCAGTATCCATGGAGGGTTAAACAGACTCAACAACTTTTTTACGGGCATGGTCCCTGATTCCAGAACCAGGCTTATGTTCTGTTTTACTTCTGCTATCTTTTCCAACGCCTCCCAATAATCGACTGGTAAGTCAGCCTCAATACTCAGTGTGCGAAGGAGAATCGTTTTTTCATTGGCCAGGGATTGAAGCCATTCAAGATGAGTATCGTCCTCCTCAACTCGGGCAAAGATAATCTCATCATTGAGGCTCAGGCGAAAACCGTCCCATGAAAAATCGAGCTGACTCCCATCTGACTTCAGGTAGCGGTAAAATGCAACTTCATCGAACTCATCTACACCCAGGTAAAGCACATCCTGGTCATATAGCGGCAGAGCCGAAGTACTATCCGGGCCATTGCCGACGAAATAGCCATAATTGGCAGAAATATTCATTGACAAGTCAACGCCGGTAATGTGAACAATCTTGAATTTATCTTTCCCGCTGCCCCAGATCAGGAACAGCACGACCGCAATCAATAACACGGCGGTCACCACTGCTAAGAATCTCTTTGTCATGATGGTTAGGTTTTGTATGCAAGTTAAGGAATATTTGGGGAATGGAGGAGGTTCGTGTAACTTTGGAGGAACCTAATCTTGCTACAATGATCTTTGTAACTATTGAACAGTTTAAAGAGCCTCACGGTTGTGGGGGTAGTTGTCAGTCTTCAGTTTTCCGTTTTCAGCAAGTCTTAAGGAACAAAGGTATAAGAGTCATAAGTATGATGAGGTATTTCTTCTTTCTTTTTGCGGTTTTAGCAGCAGCCTGCTCCCCCACCCGGCATCAGATGCCGATGTCGACCTATTCAGATGAGGCGAGGGATTTATTTATCCAAGGGCGAGAGTTCTCTGAGAACGAGCAACCAGCCAGAGCAGATTCTTTCCTTCTTGCGGCTATTCAGATTGATCCAGATTTTGCGTTGGCCTATAGCTATCTTTTGGATTACTCAGGTCTGAATAAAGCCAAAGATCGAATCAATAAGGCTTCAATTGGTGAGCGAATGATCATAAAGGCCAAGGATGCTTTGTATTGGGAAAATTATCAGGAAGCTTTATTGACAATTGACAGCCTGATCGCCATCTTTCCAAAAGACAGACATTGTCTTCATCTTGCCAGTGTGCTTTACCGAAACAGCGAAAAACTAGAAAAAGCAGAAGAAATTTGCAGGCAAGCCATCAAAGTTGATCGTTATTATCCGGCCATCTATAATCAATTGACTCATATTTTAATGGACCAGGATCGATATGAAGAAGCTAAACAGACAGCCCAAGAATACC
>CAYUGX010000008.1:12624-37219 GCA_964444375.1 uncultured Porphyromonadaceae bacterium
TAATTTATTCGGAGGACATAACTGAAAGGCATTTGATACTTTTGGTCAAATCTTAGCATTATCAGGTGATTACCGTGAGGGAATTAAAGCTTATACTCAAATACCCCATTACAAATCTGATTGGTCAAGTTTTTATTATAAAACGGCCTGGGCCTATATTTACCTAGGAGAGTACGATCAAGCACAAAAGTATATTGACGAACTCTATAATTTCTATTCTGATAGATTAGATTTACATGTGAGAGTGGGCTCTGCTGCGACAATGACCGCCCACATCCAGTTCATTCACAGTGATCTACAGGGTGCACTGGATATTATAGACAGGTTCATAGATTATGCTTATGAAAGAGGATCCTTAAAAAATGTTCTGCATGGTTGGCGAAACAAAGGTTGGTTTTGCATGAGAGGAGGAAATATCAACCATGGAATTAATTGCTTTAAAACTGGAATAGAGCTGTTGTCAAAAGATGAAATCTCATATAGGGATTACCATGAAATAGCAGTGCAACTCTATGGAGGACTAAGTTTAAGCTATGGTGAAATCGGAAGCTTGGATAGTTCAAAATACTATCTAAATGAAGCCAAATCCATATACAATATCACCGAACCGAAGGAATTTATCAGAAGCATGATGATTACCATTGAATGCGCATTTGCCATCAATCAAGGAGATTACGACCAGGCCATCGAACGGCTTAGTCCGATTAAATATCCCGGAGCTCCATGGCGTTTCTATCTTGCTAAAGCCCATGAATTAAGTGGGAATACACAGCTGGCTCGCAAGTATTATCATCACGCCATGCATCAAAGAAAGGCGGTTATGACCGGTTTCTTTTACCAAGAATGCAAAGAAAAACTGAAAGAACTCATTAGTCCCCAATCCCACAATCCCCTAATCCCTTAATCACAACTCTTCACACTTCTTAACAAAGCTTGATATAATCTTCAAAAATCAACTTGAAGCTGTCTATACTTTTGGTACTACATAACCAAAACTGAATTGCTATGAAAGTTTCTAGAATTTTTACACTGATAATTGCATTTTTATCTCCATGCCTAGTTGTGGCCCAGAATGGTAGCTGGGAAGTGGATCTTGAACCCATGCCCGTCGAGAAGTGGCATTTCTCATCGTGCGTTTTAGATGGAAAAATTTATTGTATTGGTGGGGCGGTTTTGACAGATTCAACAAGAGCAAATGGTGAGGCTTACACAGGAATTGAAGTCTATGATCCGCTAACGAATACCTGGGATATGACTCGTGCAGATATGCCGGTTCCCATAATGAGTGGAGTACCAGGCGTGATTAACGGTAATATTTTCATTTGTGGTGGTTACGATAGTCAGGAAGGAAAATCGATACGAACCTTAGTCATGTATTCACCGGCCACCGATTCCTGGGAAGTAAAAGATTCCATGCCTACGCCTCGTTGGGGTCACAGATCCGCCGTTATCAATGGCAAAATGCACGTTCTCGGATCAAGTGTCACCACCCAGAGTATCATGGGAATACATGAATGCTATGATCCAGTAACGAATCAATGGGAAACATTGGCTCCGATACCCGTACCAGCATGGGATATGCATGTCGACACCCTGGGTGGTGAAATCTACTTGTTTGGTGGGCTAAAGATTCTTCCAAGACTTGAAAATATCATTCAAATCTATAATCCCGAAAATGATAGCTGGAGGACTGCTGGTGTTGAGCTGCCTTATGATGTTGGTGGAGGAATGTCGGGTTGCACTGTTTTTGAAAACAAAGTCTATCTGATCAATCCAACAGTTGAGGTCAATCCTGGATATATTTTTCAAGGCTGTGATGATATCTTGATGTATGATCCGGTGAACGAAAATGCTTTCTGCGTGGCAAAGACGCCCCTATCACGGGATTATACTTCGGCACATTGTATTGATGGCAAGATTTATATACTTGGAGGTGTTAAAAGAGGGCACGACATTAACAACTTCACTGATGCGGTTTGCACAGATGTGATCGTTTATCATCCGGTAGGGGACCCAATTTATGCGAAAGAAGGCTATCTATCTAAACCATTTCTCAGTAAATATGGTGATTCGATAAAATTTCAAACTGAATTTATTAATAATCAAAATGCTAGCATACGAGCCTATGCTCACATCATTAGTTTAGATGAAACATTGCATGATTCCATTTTGATGTTTGATTATGGTGTACATGATGATGGCCTGGCAAATGATGGGCTATTCGGAACCTATCTCTCGGTCAATGAGGAAAGAGAATTCAAAGTGGGTGTGAGCTCAGAAGATCTGGATAATGGAGGGTACTTTGTTCGTCATGATATCAATCGAATTACTAGCATAGGGCCCTTGGTATTCAATGGCTTTGAGTATCCTTATGAAGATACCATACCGGATCCGGGTGATGTCATCTCATTCCATGCGTATTTACAGAACATGGGCCAGGTAGCAGAAGCAGAAGGAATAAAAGCTTCAATTGTCAGTTTGAGTGAACATGCCACTGTAACAGATAGAGTGCTGAATTTTGATGACATTCCAGCAGGGGAATCTATCAGAGCACAAACCCGTAAAACCCTGACAATCTCCGAAGAGTGTCCGAATAATGCTATTCTCTCTCTGAGAATGGATATCATGAGTAATGGTAGATTATTCTGGCAGGATACGATCAGAATCAAGGTTGGTGCAGGTTTGTTACTCAATAACCATAGCATTAAATTCACTGAGGATCTTCAACTAAACGTATACCCGAATCCGATCACCCATCAAGCCCAAATCCGCTATCAATTGCCGAAGTCCTTTATTGGTGAACTACTCATCATGAACTTAACAGGACAAGTTTTGACTCACCAGCAACTAGACAACAGGACAACAGGACAACAGGTCTACACCTGGAATACCTCACACATTCCTAACGGTCTTTACATTGTTGGTATAAGGTCAGGAGAAACAGAACAATATCTCAAAGTCATTGTAAATCACTAACTTTATGGGGTGCGACTGCTCATCTGCCTCATAAGTCTTTTTTTTCTTGCCTGCTCCCCCACCCGGCATCAGATGCCGATTACGACTTCATCTGATGAGGCCTTGGCATTGTTTATCGAAGCGCGGCATTTATGGGAATGCAGAGAACAAGAAAAGGCCAATGCTTTGCTGGAAGAAGCCCTTGAAATTGATCCGGATTTTGCACTTGCCTACATGTATTACAGAATCCCGAGTAGTTTTATCAAGGCCAAGCAGTTAATTCATAATGTGACCCAAGGCGAGAAACTATTTATCAAAGCTGGATTGGCTTATGTAGATGGCGATTTTTCAACCTGTGGGCATTTATATGATAGCCTTGTTCAATTGTATCCTAAGGATCAGCATTGCTGGCTAAGCGCAGGAAATATCAACCGAAATTTAGATCTGGTAAAAGCAGAACAATGCTATAGAAAAGCGATTGATATAGACCCCTTGCATTCTGGCGCACACAGGAGACTTGGGGTTCTTTTGCAAGGCATGGGCAGATTTGATGAGGCGGATCAGGCCTTTCAGGAATATCTTGAATTGGAACCAGAACTAGGGAATTCTGCATTAGTGTACAGCCACTTATTGTTAAAACAAGGAAGAATACAAGAGGGGATCAAGTTTTATAGAAATGTGCTGCATCAGGATCCTAGTTCAATTACGGCTTACGTCCGTCTGACATGGTTACACATGTATCAAGATGACTTCGAAGATGCGATGTACTATTGTCAAAAAATCCAGGAACATAGCCAAAACCAGGAACAAGCAGAATGGGCAATCAGCATGGCAGCAAACATCCACTTCATCCTAGGTAATGGTCAAAAAACCATGGAAATAATCGATGCTGCTATTAATAAGGCCGAATTGGAGAAGAATAAATCCACGCTTCATCATTTCATCCACCAAAAAGGCTGGATTCTCATGGGAATGAATCAAAACTCTGATGCCATTTTGATGTTCATGGATGGTTTAAACTTACTTTCAGATTCTCTGGACCGTGATCAAGATCTCCAAACTATTCAATTTCGTTATCACGGTGCTTTGAGCATTGCCTATGCAAAAATGGGATCGGATAGTAGAGCGGAACATCACCTCGTGAAAGCCCGATCTCTTTACTCCTCAGTAGAAAAAAGCTGGACCAACCTGGATTTCAAAAGAGTGTACGAATCGGCCAACGCCTTTTACAGGGGAGATTATGGACGAGCTATTTCAGAAGCCAGTATTCGGTCATCGAATGAATGTGTTCTCTGTCAATATTACCAGGCCAAAAGTTATGAGGCTATCGGTCAGTTCGACAAAGCCTTAGAGTATTACCAGATGGCCTACTACTCTTACTATCCTGATTACACGGGTTTAGTTTTTAATGCCTGTCAAGAAAAACTAGAAGAATTCGGGGCATTTTGACAATTCTTCACAAAACTTGCTTATGTCTCCATTTTTGGTTGGTATAACAGTTTTAGGTTAGCCCTTGAATCTCAATCTCGTTACTGTGAAACCTTTTTATACCTTATCAATCGCTATAATAACTATATCTATTGGCACGACACCTTCCAAATCAAAGGATAACATGATAACACGAAAACTAGTCTTCCCCAGGCAAACTTCGAATCTTCAACCGGGCATATATCTAGTCAGGCTAAAAACGGAATCAAACTATCTCTAAACTCGGAAAAGGATTTAACTCAGCAGCCAATTATTATCTGGCGAAAGCTCACAAGAACGCTGGTAACCATGATAAGGCCATTCAGTACTATCAAAAAGTTATTAAAGACTTTGACCCTTATCTCACTGGCTTTTTCTATTCTGAATGCAAAGAAAAAGTAAAGCAACTCTCCAAATAATCCATCCCAATCCGTTAATCCCAGGGGCGCAGCCTCGATATCCCCATTCTTCACAATTCTTCACAGATGTTAACGCCATCTTCATGCTATAATACTATCCGGGATATACTTTCATTTCGAAAAAACCAAATCAATATTACCGCCATGAAAACCAAAACCTATCTAATTTTATCAATCATTGTTTCAATCTCCATCAGTTGCAAACAAAACCAGGCTCCCCAGGTCACTTCAGTAAACAGTGATGCTGAAACCATTGTTGGTGGTTCAATCGTTCATCTAGATATTGATGCATCCGATGAAGAAGGAGATCTCCTAACCTACAGCTGGTCAGCATCAGGTGGTAAGTTCTTGAGCAGAACCAATAAAAACACTGTCACTTGGCTAGCACCTACCGAGATCGAGAATCAAACCTATTCCATTACCGTTGAAGTATCCGATGGGGAACTGAAGACAAATAACTCGATAGAGCTATTTGTTGAGGGGGGCAAGTTCATTGACCAGCGTGACGGCATCATTTACAATTTTGTTCAGATCGGTGACCAACTTTGGATGGCTGAGAATCTCAGAGCGACTACTTTTCAAAATGGTGATTCCATTACCTTGGCTACCAGTCCACATGAATGGAAGGATGGCTGGAAAGACCAGGGATCAGCCTGCTGCTGTCTGGAGTTTGATGAGGAGAATGCAAGCAAACTGGGTATGATTTACAATGGTTTTGCCGTGACCGATTCCAGAGCGTTAGCCCCAGAAGGATGGCATGTTTCAACTGACGACGACTGGATAGAATTGTTGGTTTACCTGGGCATGGAAGAAGAGGAAGCTACCGGATGCCGCACCATGGGAACCAATGAAGGCACCAAACTAAAAGACCCGAACGACCCAAAATGGAAATTGACTGAATCAGAAAACATCGAGTTTTCAGGATTCGATGCTTTAGTTGGTGGAGCCATTATGCATACCGGCTATTTTGTATTCAAAATCACCAGTGCGCTCTTCTGGACTTCAACTCAAACCAGCGACCAAACCATGCTGGCCATTGGAATTCATCAAGCACCAACCATCAACCGCTGTGATGATTTAAAGAAGCTTGGTGGATCTGTGCGTTGTGTGAAAGACAAATGAATTAGTCACAAAAAGAGAAAAAATTTGTATATTGATGCCTGTATTTAACTTAATTCGGGCAGCATGATACCCAGATTAATCAAGAAAGAGATGCTAAGCTCTCTTAAGAATCCCAATTTTGTGGTTGGAATATTCGGTGCTAGACGAACAGGCAAGACAATATTGATGGAAGAAATTAAAAGGGATATTGGCGAGCATGTGCTTATGGTCCAGGGAGATAATCTTGATGTAAGTGAGATTCTTTCGTCAAAACGCCTGAGTATTTTAAAACAGTTTACCGAGGGTGTTCAATACCTCTTTATTGATGAGGCTCAAAAAATACCGGATATCGGCATCAACCTGAAATTGATGACCGACAATATTCCAGGTATTCATATCCTGATCAGTGGCTCAGCTGCGTTTGACCTGAAAGCAAAAATCGGTGAACCACTCACTGGTCGTAGTCAATACTTCAATCTTTTTCCTATAGCTCAAATCGAATTACGAGAAAACTTTCTTCAGAAAAAAGAAAACCTTGAAACAAGATTAATTTATGGCGGATACCCACAGGTGATTACCTCAAAATCGGTTAAAGAACGAATTAATATGCTGACTTCAATCCGTGATGGATACCTACTGAAAGATATCCTGGAACTAGATAACCAGAAAGACTCTTTATTCGTCTTTAACCTGTTAAGATTAATCGCCTTTCAAATTGGTAACGACATCTCCTATTCCGAATTGGCATCGAAGTTAAATGTTAATAAGAAGACAGTAATGCGTTATCTTGACTTATTAGAGAAGTCGTACATTTTATTTTCTTTGCCTGGATTCAGTCGGAATCTGAGAAATGAATATTCAAAGAGTCCGCGGTACTTCTTTTGGGACAATGGAATAAGAAACATCATAATCTCAAACTTTAACGGAATAGCACTTCGTGATGACATCGGCAGACTTTGGGAAAACTATTGCCTGTCAGAAAGATTTAAAAAAAATCATTACCTCGGACGAACCGTTAACTCTTACTTCTGGAGAACCTACGATCAGAAAGAGATCGACCTGATAGAGGAATCAGGAGGAAAACTTCGTGGATTTGAGTTCAAATGGTCTGATGTTAAAATTCGAAGGCCACATCAATTCCTGGATGCCTATCCGGGAGCAGTGTTTAGCCATATAAACCGTGCTAATTATCTGCCTTTTATTGAGTAGTTCAGGTTATTTTCTTCCAAGTTTTCAGTATCTTACAGACATTAACCTTACAATAACCTAATCTTTTAAAAGATATAACTTGTTATGAACCGTAACCTAATTTTATTTGTCAGTTTAATTGGGCTGTCCACCCATCTCTTTGCCCAAGATCCCCCATCCGGTGATCCTTCCATCATCATCCCCGGCTCGGAAATCAAAGAAATCTTCAATCAGGGTAAAGGCTTCTTGGAAGGGCCAACCATGTCAGAAAATGAGATGCTCTATGTCTGTGATATTGGAAGAGGCTACCAAACTGGTCACATATGGAAAATTGACCCATCAACTGGAGAGTCTAGTGTTTTTCTTTCCCCAAGTGGAAAGGCCAATGGAATGCTCATTGATACACAGAACAGACTGGTTATTGCACAGGCCGCGCAACAAGGAGGCCGACGCGTAATCAGGATTGATCTATCTACCCGCCTGTCGGAGATTCTTACGGCCATCTATAGCGATCTTCCATACAATGCACCAAATGATCTGATAATCGATGATAAAGGAAGAATATATTTTACAGATCCGTCCTATTCAAGGTTTTTAACCTATGAGCCAATATATCAGCCAGTCCAAGGTGTTTACAGAATAGATCCTGATGGCTCCGTTCTGAGGATTATAGCTAACGCAATGACACCAAATGGGATCGCAGTTTCTCCTGACCAGAAAACGCTTTATGTAGCTTCAACTGATGCTGGTAGTTCTACATTTACCGTCCCAGAAGGATTACCTACCCATCGTGCTCCATGGACACTTTTTGCCTACGATCTTCAGGAAGATGGCAGTGCAAAAAACCGAAGATCTCTGATTGAAGGAGTCACTGATGGAATGACAGTAGACAGTGGTGGAAACCTCTATTTAGCACGTATCTATGAGAAACGTATAGGTATTTATTCCCCCGAAGGAAAAGAAATTGGAACCATTCCACTGCCAGGAGGGCCTACAAACGTGGCCTTTGGAGTGGGTAGCTATAAAAACACCCTTTTCATAACACAGGGTGTCAAAGTGTTCTCGATTAAGGTTAAAAAACAAGGTATTCAATGGTAAATAAACAATCAGAATCTGAGAAAAACGATTACCAATGCCAGTTCTGCTAAAAGGATCTTCAGTGGCCGCCTGCTAGGCGGCCCAACAACAACTACAACTATTACAACCATCACAACCCCTCATCCTCTTCTTAACATTTCTTGACAAAACTTTAATCATCCTTCATACGTAAAAGGAATTATCATCGCACTTTGTGTGCATCATGATATACCAAACCTTGTGAAGAGCACCTCAAGAGCAAAATATCGCCGCTTGCTATTACTGTACTCGCTGGTAATAATAATCCCGGGTACCTTTCTTGGTATCCTGGCCTACCGTGGCATTCACGGCAATATTCTGGCAGAGATCAAAATCCAAGACGATCGTTTGGCCCGGATGTACAAGTACTATGTCGGTAGCATTGAAGATTCAATCGATAGCTATAGAGATGCATTCAGAAGCCGGCAGATTTTGCGTGATGGACCTTTTATCACACCTAAGCCCAAAAGCAAAGCTGAACAATTCACCAATGACTCAATCATCCTGCAAGTTGCTTACTGGGAGCCTGATAGTATGGTTAAACTTCTCTACAAGCATACCTATTTCCTACCGGATGATTACTGGGATGAAGCCAGTACAATAGCTGATCCAGTCTCCTCACTATCACAAGCTTATCGGTATGAAAGTGCCCATGAGCGACAACCAGCACTGGAGATTTATAGTCAACTTGCACATCAAGCCAGTGATCAAAATCTGGAGGTACAAGCATTGATCGCACAAAATCGTTTGCTCGACAGTTCCAATCACGAAATCATAAATGAGCAGTATCAAAAACTGCATAAAGCATTACAAGATTCTACCCTCGATGCAAAACCTGATTCTGTGGCCTTGTATCTCATCAACCAAATCAATCAATCGGCTTCAAAGGATACAAGCTCCGTCACACAAATGACAAGTGGAAGAAAATGGCTGCTCGATCAATTGGCCTTTCTGGTCGTGCCCCAATCCTTTATGACTGAAAGTCAACACTGGGCGATCTATAGCCGACTTAAAACCCACTATGAATCCATTAAATCAATCCCTGATTTTAAGCATTATGCAGTCACCACTGACTCGCTTATTGACATCCGGGAGGAAAAAATATTCATTACACAAATCTTCAATGACAAGCTAGATCGAATCACGCAAAACCTGCAGAAAAAAAATACCAGAAACCGTAGGATACAGCTTCCCAATCTAAACTATTGTGAGACGGAAATGTGCGTACTCATCAGTACAGAACTGAACCGTAACTATAATGTGGCTGTCATGCTGAATACGAAAAGTCTACTGAAAAGGCATGCACCCGTGCTTGAAGAAACAACCGGTTTCCCAAAACCCATCGCCTGGTGTATCGTGGATGAGCAAAGTCAAGTTCTTTTGGCCGACAGCAACTACCAGCCCAGAAATGTGACCTTTGATCGAAGTCCCATTGAACTGGGAAACTGGACCCTACATCTCCACGAAGAGAATTCAAGCCGGTATTCGATGATCCAGGAAACCAATCAACAAGCCTATTTATTTGGCTTTGTTTTCGTGATCGCTGTAATGGCCATCGGACTATTCTTGACTATTAGGTCTTTGACTGCAGAATATCGCCTATCGCAACTGAAATCAGACTTTGTGTCTACTGTATCACATGAGTTTAAAAGTCCATTGACCTCATTAAGAATGATGAGTGAGCGACTTGCCAATCAGAAAGTAGCCAAAGAAGACCGAAAGCAGGAATATTACAACCGCATGTTGGCTCAAAGTGAACGTTTATCTCATCTGGTGGAGAACATTTTAGACTTTTCGAGAATAGATGACGGACGAAAAAGCTATCACTTTGAGCCTTGCAATTTGGTCAAACTTAGCACCGACGTAATCAGTTATCTCACCCAAAGGCACCATGAACGTGGATTTGATATCGAATTCGATTGTGAGGAAGAAATCTTGTTTGCCATGGTGGATGCGCAAGGCATCCATCAGGTGATCTATAATTTAATCGACAATGCGATCAAGTACTCTGGTGATGCTCGAAAAATCAAAGTTGAATTGAGCAACGACAATGGATTTGCCAATATTAGAGTTCAGGATTTCGGCATTGGAATCTCAAAAAAAGATCAGAAAAGAATATTCACCCGATTTTATCGAAGCGAACGCGTACATACAGCACGTGTGCAAGGTAGTGGAATCGGATTGTCAATCGTTAGTGAAATCGTAAAAGCCCACAAAGGAAAGGTCATGTTGAGTAGTGAAATAGGCAAGGGTAGTGTTTTTACTATTTACTTACCAGTTAATCAAAATCAATCGTGATGTATAAACTCTTGATTATAGAAGATGATCCTGACATTGGGATGGCCCTTGTCGATGATTTCGAGCAAGAAGGCTATGAAGTAGAATTGGCCGATACTGGCAATGATGGACTTGAGAAAGGAGCCAGCTTGAATTATGACATCATCTTGCTCGATCTAATGTTACCTGGTATAGGCGGAATTGAGATTTGCAAAGAACTTAGACGGCAAGGAGTGGGCACACCCATCATTATTGTTACGGCTAAAAGTCAGGACATTGATAAAGTTGTCGGCTTGGAAGTGGGTGCCGATGATTATGTTACAAAACCTTTCAGTCTCCATGAATTACAAGCACGTGTTAAGGCAGTTCTTCGAAGGTCAAAATACCTAACAAACAATCAGTTTAGAACCGTACTTAAGCACGGCCCATTTATACTCGATATCAACAAGAATGTACTGCTAAAGAGCGATAATCCCATTCATCTGACTAGCATTGAATTTGCCCTGATTAGATACCTGATAGAAAATGCCCAACAGGTTTTACCTCGAGATCAAATTCTCGATGAAGTATGGGGAAAAGAGATTTATGTGACCCCAAGAACTGTTGACACCCATATCGCAAACCTTAGAAAGAAAATCAACGATGATGATGATGAATCACAGTGGATTGTTGGCATTCGGGGTATCGGGTATAAATTCACGGGGGATTAATATGTTGGGTGCAAGGTGCTGGGTGCTTGGTATTTGGTGATTTTTTTTGTGGTCTTTATGAGTGCTTGCAATTCGGGGCGACATCAGATTCCGATTACCACCAACTCAGATGAAGCCAGGCAATTGTTCGTTGAAGGAAGGTATTGGTTTGAAAATGCGTTATTAGACAGGGCGGACTCCTTATTGGAAATAGCACTTCAATTTGATCCTGATTTTGCATTGGCATATTTATTTCTGAGCGCACAGAACGGTTTACCGAAAGCAAAAGAACTGGCCTCCACGGTAAGTGAGGGTGAAGCACTTTTAATAGAACTATTCGAAGCCTTTTATCAAGAAGACTCAGCCAGGCACCGCAGGGCAAATGACAATTTGATTCAGCTGTTTCCAAAAGACAAACACTTGCGCTACCTGGTTGGTCTTGGATTGAGCGGGTGGGACAGCAGTCAGTCAATTTATCATTTGCGAAAAGCAATCGATATTGATCCCAATTTTGCCCCACCCTACAATCTATTGGCTTTTAAGCTATATCCACTAGGTTTATACGATGAAGCGCTCGAATGCCTGGAAAAATATCTCGATTTTCATCCTAACTCAGGAAATGCCAATGATTCTTTTGCTGAAATGCTCATGCGAACGGGCGACCTTCAGCGTGCCATAGTGCACTATCGAAGAGTGGTTGACATCGATCCTTACTTTTCTTTTGCCTATGTCAAAATCGCCTGGATCTACCTTCAATTGGGTGATCTAAATCAAGCACGGTTTTGGATCGAACAACTAGCCAATAACAATTTTCGTCAGAACGAAGTAAGCTATGCCAGGAGCATGTGGGCCAACATTGCATTCATCCAGGGTAATACAGACAGGGCTATCGAGATGATGGATCAATACAATCATCATCCCAGTGTGGCAAATGATCCGGAAGGAGTGGTGAGAAATACCCTATACAAAGGTTGGTATGCTTTCATGGGAGATCGGCCTGATAAGGCAATTGAAACTTTTACTCATGGTTTCGAACTACTGAAGAACATTTCTGATATTGAATCGCAAGAATCATATGGTTTGCGACTGCACTGTAGCCTCAGTTTATTATACGGGAAAGAGTCAGAAATAAAAAAATCTGAAGAACATCTGAACCAGGCGAAGCAAATCTACCGCAGCAGGCAAAACTCTCCAGGGGATCAAGACTTTTTCAATTGTTGCCAGGCTGGGAATGCTATTCAGAAGGGGGATTATTCATCCGCCATCAATTTTGTCAAGGTCTCAGCCACCCGAACTTCAATCATGCCGAAATATTATTTAGCTCTTGCCTATGATTCGTCTGGGCAATATGACCAGGCCATTGAGTACTATACCCTCACCTATCAAAGTTTCAGTACCACCTTTACCGGTTTCTTTTTTAACACTTGCAAAAATCGCCTGGATGAGTTGAAAAATTAGACGCTTCTTGTTTATAACACCAACAACTTAAGCTGTTGCTGATTAGTCAAAACGTAATACAATCCAGCTGGCCAGGATTCTACTGAAACTCTCATTTTTCCACGCAGTTCTTTAGTCCAAACAACTTTGCCTGTGACTGAGATAACTTTGACAACTTGAACCCGTTCATTCGGCACATCCAAAAAGAAATAGCTATCGCATGGATTTGGGAAGAGGTCAACACCCTTTTCATACCCAATCTCTTCAACGCCAGAGGCAATGTATGCTCCGGCTATTCGAAAACCAAAATGATCATTCCCCCGGGCTTCCTCGTCAGAAAACCTCATGGCCGATTGCAGAGTGGCTTCGTGGTAATTCCATGATCCTCCGCGCCAACATCGTAAGGTTGAACCATCGACATTAATGAGTGGATCAGTCACCGGCTCAATTTCATAGGGTGCAACATAATGGTCTGCAATCCACTCCCAGACATTTCCTGCCAGGTTATAAAGTCCAAAGGGATTTTGTCTACCACTAATCGCTGCTCGAACATGGTGAGTGGCTACTTGCAATTGGTCTTGATTCCAATTCGCATCAGCAACATCGGCTCCATCATGGACCCCAAACACAAAACCCTGGCCACCCTGAGCGGCATACTCCCACTGAGCCTCGGTTGGCAAACTCATTTGGTAATACTCGGCAAAAGCCTTTGCTCCCCACCAACGGATGAAAGTAACTGGCCACTTAGCAACTTCTTCGACTGTGGGTAGATTTACGGCAGCTTCAGGATTGGTTTCGGTCCACCCGGCCAACTCATCCGAAAGGTTATTCCCTGCCCCACTCCAATCGTCAAAATCATTCTGTTCTTCACCTGAATAGGTTCCTTTCGATGTACCATAATCCCTGTAGGTGCAGAGATTGTACCAGTGAAAATCATTGACATCATGGGGATTTCTCACGTAAAACTGATTGGTCGACTCATTGAATCCTATGTAGGCAGTATTCAAGGGATTTTCAGGTTCAATACCCCCCGTAAAGGGATCTCCGTCACCATCTTCATCATTGTGATCTTTCATGACCCGTGTGCCATCAAGAGTATATAAGGTTTTGTCGGGATAGGTCGAACTGGAAGTCCCCCGAATCAGTCTCTTGTCTTTATCCGGACCGATGGACCCAACCACTATTGTGATGAGCCCTTCGGCATAAGCAGAATTGAGAAATTCAACATATTGTGCATTGGTAATTTCGGCTTCACTCATTGAATAGGGCGACAAGGTTACCTGATGTTCAGGTGCAGCTGCCTTTTGATCAGGTGAGCCAAACAGCTTATCAGAACCCATGGTAAATGTAGCACCTGGGATATCTTTCATTACAATGGTCTCGGGTAGATTTTGGCCAGAAAGGCCTATCGAAGTCAAGGAAATTAGGGCAAGACAGGTTATAATTGATTTCATCGTGTACCGGTTCTTGAATAAGAAACAAACACCATCACATAAGGTTCCTTTGAGCTCTTTTTCACCGAAGTCTATAAGCCGCATCCCTGTAAGCTATAACATTTTCATAACTGGTCTGAATGGGTATTTCACATCCGGCTGATACGATTCCCCTGCCGGATGTTTGCTGATGACAAGATTTAACACTCGCAGCAATTACATCAGGGGTTCCATTCAAGATGACTGAAACCGGATCTGTGTTGCCCGATAATACCTGTTTTGGCCCAAGATGCTGTACATAATCTGACATATCACCCACCAGGTGATCTACATCGATAATGTCGGCACCGGTAGCAATCATATCCGGCAGGATAGCAGACGTATTACCGCAAATATGCAGCTTAGCAAGGGCACCTAATGAATGGGCGTGATCAATCAATTGCTTTTCACGCTCGACAATGAAATCACGGTACAGATCTGGCGAGATCTGTGAACATACCGCATCACCAATGCCAATGCAATGGGCCCCGGCGCTTACCTGAGCGGTAATGAAATTCTGGGCAAACTCGGTGATGATATCCAATGCGCGCTTCATTTGATCGGGATAGAGATAAAAATCCATCATGGCACTGCTTAAATTGCGTATATCACAATACTCAGCCAACGGCCCCTCAACCCAGCCGCAAATGAAGTACTCATCACCCACTTTGTCATGAAAAAGTTCAATTTCTTTGATGCGGGTTTTTACCCGTTCTGCCTGGCTAAGATCGGGTATAACCAAACCATCGATATCTGCGATATCATTTAGCACCATTTCTTTAGGAATCGGCAAGCCATTCAGGGGGTATTCCACTTTAACCCCAAATGCCTCCGATTCGGTATAGGGATCAGACATTACGTTGACCCAGTCGTAGCCAAAGGATTTGGCGCACCTGATATTGGCCTCTACCTTCGTGGAGGGATCAAGGATAAAATCACGATAATTCACCCTGGCAAATTGTGCGGTAAACTGCATGAAGATCGGATGGAAAGGAGGTCGATCTACTTTTTTGTTTTCGATAAAATTGAGTGTACGTTGCAATGCATTCATATCATTTGAATTGAGACCAATCAATTCGGGTAGGTAATTCTGCATTTGAATGGTAATTCTCATCCCAGGTTATTGACTCCCCTTTAGTGGCTGATTCGCGTCCCATTATGGCTGATAAAGTCGAGTTTACTGATGATTGTATTTCATTTATATACCTGCCGGATGTGATGCTATCAATAAATGATTTGCCTTTGTTCGGATCGGCGTCATGTAAGGCAGATGTAAACACACCTGCCAGTCTCTGGGCCTCTGTCAGTTCTGAACCTGCTGTTCTGGCTATTCCTGAATCCCACCTATTGGAGCCATTAATGAACACGCCACCCGAATAATGAGCCTCACCAATGCCCTCGGCACCAATGAAACGAGCACAAACATCTCCAAAATGGGGGCCAACCTGGCTGGCGTGAACGCTTACATTAATCCCTTTCGCATATTTAAACAAGACCTGATAATTGGTCCAGGCATCCCCAAAATCAAGGGCCCCTTTGCTACCGCCAATACCTGTTGCTTCAAGGGGTTTATCATCAAGAGTCCAATTGCAAACATCAATCATATGGATGGCCTGATCGAGAAATATTCCCCCTGATAAAGCCCTGAATTTATATTGATTGCGAATACGTGCTTCATCATAGCCACCTGTTCCTTTTGGTTTAAGGGGGATTCCTGAAGAATAATAGTGAAGTTCAGCACTCAGCAGGTCGCCGATAGCTCCTGATTGAATGCGTTTTACCAATTCGATATACGGGGAGGCCCGTCTGATCTGAAAACCCACGGTCATACTCAGTTTTCCGTCGTACTGCTTAGCGGCTTGTTCCAATTTTCGGCACCCAGCCACATCAGGAGATACGGGTTTCTCACAATACACATGCTTTCCTGCTTGAAGTGCAGCAATGGTAAACTCCGCGTGCGTATATGCCGGTGAAGATATTAATACAGCATCTACATCGTTGCGACTGAGCAACTGTTCATACGCATCTGGTCCCACATAGGTAGCCGAACTGGGAATAGCAGAGAATCCCTTTGATAGGTTCTGCTCGTTGAGCACTTTTTTTGACCAATCGAGCTTCTCCCGAAACAAATCAGCCATCGCGACGATTTGAACAGGTGCATGAGTTGACATGGTTCTGATCACGCCAGTTCCGCGTCCTCCGCATCCAATGATCCCCATCCGGATGGCTGAATTCGCTCTGGATCCGAAAGCGACGGCAGGTGAAACGATCGTGATCATTGAGGCCAGTCCGGCCTGTTTAGCAAATGTTCGTCGGGCTATTTTATTCATTGTTGTAGGTGCTTTAGTGATCTCTTATGGTTACATAACAAACATACAAAACCCCATAGGAGATTGAATCATATCTTAGAGAATTTCCACCATCAATAAGGGTTTTCCAGAAAATAATCGCAGCATCATTCAGGAACTGTTCATTTCCTTCTCACTACTAGTGATTTAGTGACTTTGGCCCAAACCTTGGTAAACTCCCTAAACTTATAATTGGAAATAATGAAAAAAGTAAACCTATTGCTATTTGCTATTGCCGCTATTTTTCTGGGTAGTTGCCAGCAAGATTTGCCTGAACCTGCAGGCGAACAAGACGTGGTTATTAACATCAGTCCGGGTGAAAAAGGATTGAAAAGTGGTGCAGATTGCTTAGAAGAAGCTGACTATGCACTGCTTAAATTGGTTGGAATCGAAGAACCACTGGTGCTCGACATTTTAGAGATCAATGGAACGCTATACACAGCAGCCATGAAACTAGCTCCAGGATCTTACATCCTGGAAGAATTCTTTTTGATGAAGAATGCTGAACCCGAAGACATCGTGGTCAGTGCTTCACCTCACATCGACTCTGACTATGGGGAGTTTGTTGTGAATCCTGTTCATATCCCTTTCGAAGTTGGCGCATTTGTTAAGGCTGAGATCAGCGTTGACGTGTTGTGCTTTGATGAAGCCGAATCAGAAGAATTCGGATTTACCTGGTTCAAAATCAATGTATACACACTGAGAGAAGGTCTGTTCTTTGGTGACCATTGTTCAGAAGTATTTGCCGAATATGCCGGTTCAAAATATGGAGATGATCCTAAATTTGACATGGCCGCGATTTATAAAATTGAACTCTATTTAGATGAAGATGGTGACGAAACATACGAATTACTGGTTGGTAGCTTCAACAATTACGAAGATGAGAATGGCGAGATTTTAGTGGATGAATTAGGAAATCCTGTATACGTAACTACCGGCTCAGGATCTTCTGTTCCTCCATTGTCAGTATTTTATATCGACCGTCCAAATGTTGAAGACTATTTCAAACTAGTTATTTCAGTTTACCAAAAAACCGATGCTGGATTCGACTATGTAGCTGGTGATCCCTGGTTTTTCACAGATGATATGAGTACTCTGGTTAATCATCCCGGTCCAATTGATGGTTCTTCAGTAACCATTGAAACCGGTGCTGACGGTATCTACGATTTCATTTCAGGCCCTTGCGTGGTTTCTGAATTTGACTTTGAGGTTGAAGATCCAGGAAACGGCGATGATGCAGAAGTTTGTGGTCATCTCTACCTGGATACCAACGGAAATGGTACCCAAGACCAAGATGAGCCTGATTTGGCTAATGTGGATGTTATCATTACCGCCTCAAACGGTGATACCCAAACCGTAAGCAGTGATGCCAATGGTGACTGGTGTGCTACTGTTCCTCCAGGACAAACTAGTGCTGATGTGGATGAAAACGATCCTGATTATCCTACCGGATATACCCAAACTGAAGGTTATGATCCAACTACGATTGATGTAGTAACAGGTCAACCAAATGATGGCGGAATCGATGGCTATTACTTCCCAACTGACGATTGTGATGATTGTGACGGTGGATTAGTCTATCTGAAACTGCGTTACGATGGGTCAGGTTCAGTAAGCATTGAAGTCAAAGACGACAATGAAACCTATTTCAGCGATGTTGTTCTTGGTGGAAATGAGTTTTCATTCGAAGGAACCAAAGATGATGGTAAATTCGAAAAGAACAATCTAGAAATTTACATAGATGGTCAACTCAATACAGAGATCCATGTGAGTTGTTCACAAGACGTGAATCCCGGTCTTTCTTTCGGTGACTTTACGATTACCGATGCTATAGACGTCAAAGGAAATCATATCTGTCCTGCAGATGATGATGACAATGGCGGCGGAGATGGTGGCAGTGAAACCGCCTTCGGTTATGATTCCAACGCCGGTGTTGCTACTTGCTTCTTAGACATCAATGACCTTCAAAACCAGCGTTGGGGATGGACAAACCAGTACGAGGGCGACAAAGACAAAAAGTATGAGATTAAGCTTTATGCTGGTGCAGCACATTGTAACCCCAATACTGAAGTTGGCAAATTCAAATTTGAAGTGAAGAACGGAAAGATCAAGGATATGAAATTTGATTTGGATGATGAATACAAATTGGCGGATGCACATGTGTATGTCGGTGAAGACATCTTACCAATAAAGAACGGATCGTATACTGTATCACCAGGTCAGTTTACTTTGAAAAAAGATGGCCTCAATGATGACAAGTATGAGTTTCCAGATGAAATCGATATGCACGATGAAGATTTCTACCTGATCGCTCACTGCACTGTAGTGGATAAATAATCAATAACGAAACAACTATACGGAGGGTGTCAACATGTTGGCACCCTCTTTTTTTTCTTTTATCTTGTTTGATGAATTAAAAGATAAATGGCATGCTTGCAAGAAAATGTGTATTCATATTTGGACTTATTTTGGTAGGCTTTTCGGCTTGCCAAAAAGAAGAATCTGGCATGGATTCCGGTACCATCACAGGGTACGACTTTAGAAAATGCATGTGTTGCGGAGGTTGGTTTGTGGAAATTGGAGATTCAACCTGGCGATTCGATCAGCTGCCTGAAGGATCAACACTCGAACTGGACCCATTCGACATGCCGGTAGCAGTTTGGCTTAGCTGGGAAAAGAAAGATCCGCAGTGCCTGGGAGATGAGATTGTCGTGGATCAGATCACGAAACGAGAGTAATGAGGGCGGCATGGAATTTGATGCCAACGATGAAAAAACTGAATAGCATGTTGAGGTATAGTCTAGTAATTTTAGCAGTAAGCATTGGGGTATTGGCTTGTGAAAAGAAAACGATTGATAAACTACCTGATTGTCTTGACCAGTTCGGCGATTTTACACCAAACAACAAACCAGATGATGGTGAGGTCGAATTCATCTTTTACGAAAATGCTGCCCTGGATGTTCAGGAAAATGATGGTCGTGTTTATTTTGAACAAGTCGAAGGAGATCAGCTTGTCTTCAAATATGAATTTATTGCCGATGACAATCCGATGATTGCCGATGATGAATACGGTGAAATAGTCTGGTTTTCAGTTGATCCTGATCAAGATACATTTGAGATTCATGCCAATAACTTCAAAAGAAATGATGCCCTATTTGGTCGAATGTGCTTCTGTGTCGATGGGGGTTTTCATCGAATTGATGAGGGCTGCATCTTTGGCAAAAAAACCAGCGAAACCACCTGGGAAGTTGCATTCGCCATTCAAACCAATACCGGATTCGAAACTTACACAAGAATGATTCAGGAAAGCTTTAATCTTGAACAGTAACGCCATGAAACCTACCCGCGAAGACACCCTTACTTTGCTGCACCAATACAACAAAAGCGAAAGCCTGATCAAACATGCCTTAGCCGTTGAAGCGGTTATGCGGCATTTTGCCAAATTGAATGGAGAAGATGAAGAGAAGTGGGGCATCATCGGACTCATTCATGATCTTGATTATGAACAGTACCCTGAACAACATTGCACCATGACCAAACAGATTCTGGTGGAGGCCGGATGGCCAGAAGACTATATCCGAGCTGTACTTAGCCATGGTTGGGGTATTTGCACTGATATTGAACCAAAGCATATCATGGAAAAGGTCTTGTATGCCACCGATGAATTAACGGGCCTGGTGACGGCTGCTGTGTTGGTCAGGCCGTCCAAATCAATTCTTGACCTGACTGTGAAATCAGTGAAGAAAAAATGGAAAGCCAAGAGCTTTGCTGCCGGAGCGAATCGTGATATCATTGAAAAAGGAAGTGAAATGATGGGTATAGATCTCAGTGAAGTCATCCAGGAAACCATCAACGGCATGAAACAAGTTGCTGAAGAAATTGGATTGGCCGGAGACCTAGCGTAGCTGTAACTTATTTCATGTGAATGCGTCCCACTGATAAACAACATTCTGGACGCATGAAAACCCTTGTCTTTAGTCTTCTTTTCCTGCCAGTCTCACTTTTTGCTCAGGTAAACTCTGATGCTTTCATTTATCCTGATCCAGAAAATGCCTTTACCTTAATTGAAAGTGTCAAATCTCAATCTGGTGGACTGGCAGGACGAATCATGCAGAAGGACCATGAGCTATACCAGGCGATCATGGAAGAGATGGCCTTCGATTTTCACTGGCAAATCAACCGGGTTAACCAGTGCATCAGAAACCTGACCGGAAATGTTGAAGGCCCCAACATCTTGTTGCTATCAGGTAATGAGGGTGGCTTTCCAAGGCAAGGAATAACCCTTATTGATCCTGAAGGGAAAAAAGAGCACTATCCTAACCTGCACTTTTCTGATTTGGTGCTGGACTTGCAACGAGTCGAACGGGGTGATCTGAACATTTATTCACATGAAATGGGCCATGTATTCATGAACCAGATTTTGGTCGACTATTGGAATCGCTTTCCGAATCCAACCTCCCCCAAACAGCATGTAAGCATGGGCATCACTGACTACCTAACTGCCTTTTACGAAGGATGGGGGGTGCATTTTCAGCGAATGGCCTACGATAAGGTAGACCGCTATCAGCAGACCTTTCATTCAAAGTTCAATCCAAACCGGGGCGTTACCACTGCCTGGCACAGTAATCTTGATGAAACACTGAGGATATTGGATGTGGAAACCACCAACTACATTTACCAAAAGCTTCTGCCCCTGGGAGTGGATCAGGATACCTTAAGCAGCGAGGAATTGATCCTGTTAAAACACACCAGTACCTTGTTCGACGCAACCCGGATCAAGACAGCACAGCAATTGCTCTCATGCGAAGGGGTAATTGCCTCACTTTTTTATCATATCAACAGCAATTCCACTTTGCAAAATAACTATCAGGATTTAGATTTTTACCGGCCTTTCCTGGCGAAACAACCCAAGCAAGATTTGGTTCCCAGAGAGCTGTTCACCCCTTTTGAGAATGTTTTGCTCAAATCAGCTTATGTCTGGACACAAATGGAAAAAAATCAAGCGCCAGAGATTCCAATGATTGATTTTATTATGGCCTGGTGCAAACAATTTCCTGATGATCAGACTGAGTTGATCAAGGCATTTATTTTTGTCACAAAGGGCAAAACAATAAGTAACGAGCTAGCTGCTTTAACTGAACAAATAAACTACTTTGGGCAAGTGGGTAACATTACTAAATTCAGAGAATTGATGCCCAAATGGACCACTACCTACAAAGAACTCATGAGCGCCGTTCATAAAAACCCAGATATCTTAAAGGCCAATGTGGGGCCAGAGTTATGGCTTCAACATCCGGAGATTGAGATACGAAAAGCACTGTGGATGGAAGAACCAAAAAGTCTGTTGGCTATAAATCTCAATACAGCGACCTACGAAGAGCTACTGGCTTTTACTACTCCAGAGAAAGCAGAATCGCTCATCCAATTACGCCGAGCCAAAGGATTTATTACCGAAGCTGATCAGGAGCATTTTGGCCTCAATTGACAGATCGGGTAGCCATTCAGAATAAGATATCCGGCACGGTAATTATAGCTATTACGCTAAAACCTAAAAACTGATCTTTTAAGCGCCGTAAAGTACTTTAAATGCTTCGAGCACTAAAAAAACCGGCCAAACAATGGCTTTCAAAATTCCTAAAACACCCATCCAGAATCCAGTGGCTTGTCCGATGAAGAAAATTGCGGCGCCAATTAGTCCCAATCCATAAACTGCACCCGAAGCACCAGTGGCACTTGAACATTTCATTTCGTTACTCATGATAGTTTGATTAAAAGGTTTAATTGTCTAGCAAATATCATACCTGAGTACCTAATTTCCAACGGATTTACCGACAAATCAGGTCAACCTACCGAATCCTAACCGACAAACCGTATTTGTTTCATTGGCTTTTGAGCTCAAGGTAGAAAACGGTCCCCGAATCTTTCTCTGAGGTAAAATAAACTTTTCCGTTCAAATACTTTTCACTGAGAAGCTTGATTGAATAGGTTCCCAAACCCCGGTTCTCTCCTTTTGTTGAAAAGGATCGTTGAAACACCTAGGCTGTCATCACCACCGAATTGTGAACCCTGAAGACTACCCTATATTCCTTCATTTGAAACTTGCTTTCCACCGGTCTAACTTGTCAGTATCGCACTTATCGAGCCACCTTTTTCAGATATTCATTGCTTTTTTCTTTCAGCTCCTGGCTACAAATAATTGCCTCAGGAAATAGTCTTTTGCTGAGTTCCTCATAAAGCTGGATAATTTTCTGAGTGGCACATATAATAGATTCTCTGTTGTAAACAGGTATGGTGTTTTTCAGGTCGTTGAGATCAGCATGGTCGAAGTTGAATTCCACCTTTCTGAGTGCACGTGGTAACTGTCCATTTTTCACTTGCATGAGTGGAGAAATCACGTGGGTTCGCAGAAATGATATGCAATCCAAGGCCTCGAACAATTCTCCACGCCCAATTTTTAGAGCGGTGTAGTGAATCCAGGTCCAGAAACGATCTTCAATCCACTGGAAGTCAAGTTCTGGCCAGGTGGCCTCAGAACTTTGAATTATGTTGCTTAGGCGCTTATCCCTTTCCCATAGAATTTCAGGATCTTCGACTCGTTCTTTAAATTCCACTGCCGTAACGAACTTGATATCCACATGCAAAAGCGGATTATCATACATGCAAATTAATAGTCTTGGCTCTCCAACATGCTCCCCGGTAAATGCATTCAGCAAATTTCCTAAACCTGATGCAATCTGAGTCATCTTCACTATATCATCCGATAGGATATTTTCAGAAACCAGTACCAGATCAAGATCTGAATACTGATCCAATTCATTGGTAATCCAGGATCCCCCAATGGCTAAGCCGATGATCCCAGGAATTTGCTTTGTTTTGACAATTGCCTGCTTAAGAAATTCTTTTTGAAACTCTGTAATCATTAATCGTTGGAGCCCCCTACTTCAGACCCAAGTAATTCGCAATATTTGCCTCAGGATCTGTCTTTACCTTGATTTTTCCGGGTAATGCGCTCAGAATCGGATTCACACCCGGGCCATGTCCGGCGTGATCGCTCCAGCCATGAATAATAATGCCAATTGTAATGGCCCCCTCGTAACGTCCCCGGCCATAATAATCGTAGTGGTCTTGTATGGCGACCACATCTCCCAGCCTGAGTATCTCAAAATCATACTCTTCAACCGTTTCAGGACAGGTGGTTTGAATATCGTAATCCACATTCTCGATCACAAAGAATCCCATACCAAGTCCTGATCCCATGAGGTGTCCTGGGACTGTCATTACCACAGGTACTTCGAGCTGGTTTCCTGTAATTTTGATCCCCAGCTTTTGCAGGAGGCCGGGTGAAATTTTATTCACTCTAACGTCTTCAAAGCCGTCAATTTTGAGACCAACACCATTTGCTTTTACCTGCACCCGATCATTCACTGTCATTCGGTTTTTGACTTCATCAGGGAACCAGATAATACTGCTGCCGTGTTTGCCCACATAAACGCCTTTTTCACCTCTTGCCGGACCAGAGATCAGGGTGGCCTCGTTTCCAATACACCCCAATATGCCCAGCGCAGATCCATTTTCATTGGTGAATGACACATCGGGCTCAACGTGATCAGCATTGGCCCAGCCGTATGCCAGGTCGCCACAGGAAACGGTGTAGTTTATTGATCCCATGCCCAGGTTCTGAATCGGCTCTCCTTCCCATGAGGTGGAATAACCTCTTGAACCTGCCGGATTTACCCTGCCCTGAACAGCAATGGTAAGCAACTCATCTTCATTTGTTGGCAGTTTGCCGCTCGTTTCAGTAACGAGTTTTCCCTGGCTTAAATCGATCCCCAAATACCTGGCGATGTTAGCTGATGGATCTTTACGAGTAGTGATTGTACCCTTTCGGGTTGACAGAATGGGCGTAACACCAAACCCCATACCAGAAATATCGCTTGGACCACTGCACACAATTCCGATGGTTGCTCCGCCCTTATAATAGCCCATGCCGTAATCGGTTTGCACATCTTTAAGCACAACCAGATCACCGTATCGAAGTTCATCCAGCTTGTACTTCTTAATGTCTGGCGGATAGCACGTTTGCACATGCCAGTGGCCCGATAAACTGCCTCGTCCGGCTCCCTGAC
>CAYUGX010000009.1:0-7832 GCA_964444375.1 uncultured Porphyromonadaceae bacterium
AAGCCTCAAGCAATTCTGGGGTTGGCGGGTTGTGGCTGGCCCGGTAGGCATTGATGCCAAAGTTCTTGAGCTGTTGTATCCTGTAATATTGCAAATAATCCGGTAGAGCAGAACCCACTCCAGCATGATCCTGGTGGTTGTTCGTACCCTTGAGTTTCACATGTTCTCCGTTCAAAAACAGGCCTCTCGCAGGATCAATTTCAATGTTGCGAATGCCAAATTTGGTAGTCACACGGTCTACTTCTTTGCCTTTGACAAGCACGATGTGGGTAATGCGGTAGAGGTAGGGATCATCGAGCGACCATAATCTTGGTGACTTTATTTTGTGGGAGAATGAGCATTGTGTATGGTTGGTGCGGGTCCCCGCGAAAGCGGGGATGACGGCCTTTGCTGTACCTGTATGAATATTGAACTTGCTACTTGTAGCTTGTGCTATGTCATTACCGCTTCGATCAGTAATGAATGATTTCACTCGAACCGAAACATCTTCAAGCCCCAGGTTTGCAACCCTTATGTCACTGCGAACAATTGCTTGAAGCTTGCCACTTGACACTTGCCTCTGTTCTGTTCGAACAAAAACTCCTCCATCTGGGATTTGTACATTATCGTGCTTATTCAACCAGACGTGTCGATAAATTCCAGCCCCTTCGTAAAACCACCCCTCAAATTGTGTTGCATCTACCCGTACGACAAGTACATTATCCCCGTGAAAATTCACATAATCAGTGATGGGGTAGGTCACCCCAATATAGCCACTCTCATTATTGCCCAGGTAAAAGCCATTTAACCAGAATTTGGCATCTCTGAAAACGCCATCAAATGTGACTGAAAACTGTTTTCCTGAATCACTGACTGGTATATCAAAGTGCTTTCGGTACCAGCCAACCGAGGTTTCTGGAAACATGCCACCAACGGGTTTTGAACCATGTGCGGTATGGTAGAAATCATCATTCTCTATAAAAGGCAATTCAACAGCCCAATCATGAGGCAAATTGAGTTCTCGCCATTTACTATCATCAAAGTTTGGATTAATGGCCGAGTTATTGGCCCTCCCGGATTTGGCAAAAATCAAATCCGTCCCAAAATTGAAGTCTTTCGTCACATCAGCTGCATGCCCCAATTGGAAGCGCCAATTCAAATCGAAATTTGTTGTTACCCGCTGAAGGGTATCATCGGTATCATCGGTTTTGCATGACTGAAACAGTACCAGTACCAGTGCTAACAGAATGAATAAATATTTCATAAAACAAGCGTTGTTGAACAAGCAATTTACGAAATATTTATACTTGACTTACGTGTCAATCTCCGTGATTAAGCCATTTCATCCACTTTCTTCCAGGGTGGAAATATTTTCAGTAAGACAAAGAGTATGATGAACGGAATTATGAGCCAAACGATAGCCATTAAGAGGCCCTCAGATCCAATCAATCTGAGCTTGAAATCGGTAAAACCATGAAAACTTTTTGAAAATAGTTGACCACCAATAACCACATTCCATCTCATGAAGAAGATGCCCACCAGAACCAAGATGCCAATAATGAAATAGATAAGTTGTCTGATTTTTACTTTTGGTTTCCAGATTTGAATAACCGCCAGGGTTATTAATGGAATGACAGTACCCAAAAGTATCTGAAAAACAAACAGGGTAATTTTGAGTGGCCCGGTGACCAGCTGGGTAATAGTCTCCATGGATTCTTCTGCTTCATAAATTCTGTGAATCTGATCAAGGGCTTCAAGAGAAAAGTCCAGAATCAATGCAACCAATAAGTATTTCCCAACCATATCCAGGCAGGCCATGTCAATTTTAGTTTTCCTGAGATAGTTAATGGCCATGTATATGATCATAACCAGTGCTATTCCTGATACCATGGCTGAAAAAAGAAAGATCACAGGCATTAACACCGTTGACCACCAGGGATTTGCTTTGACCGACCCAAAAATAAAACCCACATACCCATGGAGTAAAAAAGCCGATGGAATACCAATAACAGTAATGAAATAACCTAAGCGATCATCCCATTTAAGGGCTTTGGGAGATACATCCGATACGCCCAAAGTCAAAATCTTGTATAAATATTTGAGAAAGCCTTTTTTCTCCTGCGACCAAATAACCATATCACGCCGGTAATCAAACCAAATCTCTAAAAGCAATACAGCCATTAGGTACCACAAATAAACAAATCCAAATATGGCCATGGCCGAATTCTTATTTGGTGTGATCATGATTTCCCAAAACCTTCCGGGTTGACCCAAATGGGATAATAAGGGCATAGTGGCGACCAGCAAAAACGAAAATGCAGTGAGAAGAGAAATGGTATAGGTGGGTTTTAGCACCTTGACTTTGAAGACCCGTTCTAAGGAAGCCAGAATAAATGCACCCGCTACTAAACCAGTAATATAGGGATATAGAATGATTAATATTCCCCAATGAAGTTCTAATTCGTTGGGATAAATGAAACCTTCAACCTGAGGTATGATTTCATGTAGATTGGCTAAATGCTCTTCCATATTACTTGACCTCCCCGGTTAGTCCATTATAAAATACTTTCGGTTGCGTATTCATGTGTGGCTTAAGGATTTGCCAATCATGATCCTGAATGAATTGCATAAGTTCTCCATCAGGATTTTTCAGATCACCAAAGATCTTAGCCCCATTCGGACAAACCTCCTGGCAGGCAGGCACCAATCCTTTTTTGATCCGGTGATAACAAAGCGTACACTTATCTGCCACCTTTTTTTCTGGGTGGAGGTATCGGCAACCATAAGGGCAAGCCTGAATACAATAGCTACATCCGATACAATAATCCTCGTCAACCAACGCTATGCCCTCAGGACTTTCGAAAGTGGCACCAACCGGACAAACCTGGGTGCAGGGGGATTTGGCGCATTGGTTGCACATTTTGGGGATAAAAAAGCTCTTGAAGATATCCTCATCCGGGATAACTTGCTTAGCACCATCAATGCCTCCATTTTCTGAAATAATGTTCACCTCACCATTTTTTGCAACAGCATATTGCTCAATCCATGTTCTGAAGTAAAAAGGCTCCAGAGGTACATCATTTTCAATCTTACAAGCTTGAGCACATCGGCCACAGCCAATACACTTTTTCAGGTCGATAGCCATGCCATACCAGTGTTCTGCATCCTCACTTTGCTCAGTAGCATATACTATCGATTGAAAAGGACCCAAACCGCTGCTTATCATAATTCCTCCGGTAAACAAGCCGGTATGTTTGAGGAACTCCCTCCTTTTGATTTTTTTTATTGCCATGGTGCGTGGGGGTTATGACATTCCATACAATCACTTTCGGAATTATGCTCATTGAGATCTACTTGAGCAATCTCTCTTGCATCTCGAGCGGCATTTTTGTTGTGGCATAAACCGCAGAATTCTCTACCCTCTGGGAGCAGGATGTTTTCGGGATTGGGATCCTCAATGTGTTTCCAGCCAGGTCCATGGCATGATTCACATGAGATCTCGGCATGCAGGCCTACTTTCTTAAATTCTCCGTAGTCTTCATGGCAATCTAAACAAACAGTTTCTCCCTGATACTTTACTTCGAGAGATTGAATTTCATTTAGCACATCACCACGATAATGGCCAAATTCACCAAATGAGTCGGGAATTAGAAAACTACGAAGAATTAGAAAAGACCCAACCAAAATCACAGAAAGAATAAGCAATCTTTTGACTTGTTCAGGCATAATGATATGTTTAAGGCTTTTGTAATATAGTAAAAAAACAACTTGATATCTTTACCCCATGATTCATACAGAAAACACCCGCATCCAAAGCCTTGTGCTTCATAAGGTTGGCAATAAATCGGCAGATGAAGGGCTACACCTGTCGAAAGATGTTTTGCAGCCTAATCAGAACATTCTCAACCTTCTGCTACATTATTTCGTAAGTCCATTTAAGCAGGAGGAGTATTTTCATTTTCACCATGAATCAGGCCTTCACATGAACGAAGTGTACAGCTTTGTTTTCTCGATATTTGAAGATCCTTCAACACTTTATGAGCAGTCAGTCGATCTAGCCAAGCATTTGTACGAACAATCTACTCATCCGAAGATCAAAACCGGAGAGTTCTATGTCGTATACTTCTCAGACCTGATCCTCGATGGTGAAGTGGTCGATGGGGTGGGGCTCTTTAAATCCGAATCGAAAGAGACCTACCTGAAAATTTATCCTGAAGGGGATAATTATACCATTGAGCGAGATTCAGGGATTAATATCAATAAGCTCGATAAAGGATGCCTGATTTTCAATACCGAAGGCGAAGACGGTTTTGTGGTATCGGCAATTGATAATCTTAACCGCAATTCAGATGCCCGTTTTTGGTTCGATCAATTTTTACAGGTGCGGCAACGAGAAGATAAATACTTCCATACCGAGCAAACCATCGCCTTGTGTAAGAATTTCGTGATGCAAAAATTACCTGAAGAGTTCGATGTTGACCGACCTGAACAGGCAGAGATGCTCAATGATTCGGCCGAATATTTTAAAGGCCAGGATAATTTCGATCTGAAAGACTATGCCGAGCAGGTTATTCGGCAGCCAGAGGTCATAGATAGCCTTATGCAATACAAAGATGAGTATGAGCAGGTGAACGACCTTGAGCTGGCTGAGTCATTCGAGATTTCAAATGAAGCCGTCAAGAAAAAATCACGGTATCTCCGCTCTGTGATCAAGCTCGATAAGAATTTCCACATTTACATCCATGGTAAGCGCGACCGGGTCAAAAAGGGCATTGATCCAGAGACCGGATTAAATTATTATCAGCTCCTTTTCGAATCAGAGGATTAAAATCCGTATTTTCATTGGCATGTCTCCGCTCATGTCAATGGTCCTGCTGCTATCAATGGCAATCATTCTGCTATTAGCTTTTGCCATTGAGGCCATTTGGCATAAAAAAAGACTCAAGAAAATCCCCTGCCGGATCAGTGTTTCAGGTACCCGGGGAAAAAGTTCCTGCGTTCGTTATATTACCCAACTCCTGCAAGATACAGGCCATGCTGTTTTGGCTAAGACAACGGGTGCTGAAGCGATGTATATCCTACCGGATGGAACTGTTGAGCCACTAAATCGCCACAGACCAGCCAATATCATCGAGCAAAAAAAGCTCGTAAAAAGAGCCACCAAACTGGGTGTCGACTATTTGGTCACCGAGGTCATGAGCATCCACCCAGAAAACCACAGGGTGGAAAGCCAGCATCTGCTCCAACCGCATTACACCATAATCACCAACCTAAGACCCGATCACCTGCTCGAAAAAGACCAGTCAATGGCCAAACTCTACGAAAGCGACCTGAACAGAGGAGCCAAAATCATAGTCCCTGAACAAGAATTCCCAACAGAATGGGAACCACTAAAACAAAAAAAACAGTTCGATTTTCACTTGGCAATAACTTCAGACGGCCCAAACCAACCCTCCGAACTAGCGAAAGACCTGTTCAATCACCTCATTGCACAAAAACCTGAGTTGAAGTCCCCATTCCCGAGTTCCGAGTCTTCACTTCCTCGCGTCCCTGCTTCCCCACTGATCTCAGAACAAGGCACGATTTATTTTCCCGTCTTCAGTACCAACGATCCAACGTCCAGTACGATAATAATCAACGAAATTGCTAGATTATCCCGCTTCAAAAATCACAGCCGTATTGCCCTCCTGGCCACTCGCGCCGACCGCGGAGAGCGAAGCCAGCAATGGCTTGACTGGCTAAAGCAAAAACCCGATTTACCCATTGATGAATACTATTATATCGGCCCACACGCTCGGGTTTTTGAGCGAAGATTGAAATTCGGAGAGGCTTTATCCGGTAGGAAAGCCGAGAAAATTCAAGCAGCATTGATTGAAAAGATCAATCAACCAGCTATCGTATTCGGTTTAATGAATATCCATGGTATTGGCACCGAATTACTACGTCACTGGACCCAGCAATACATCCCATTTGAACTGGAGGAAAGCTCATGAGTTACGAATTATTCTTCATAGGACTGTGTTTAACCCTGTTCTTCATCGCCCTTACCGGCTTTTATCCGGGTGGAATTGTAGTTCCAGCCTATTTAGTACTATTTATAAACCAGCCCTTACGGCTCATAGGTACAATTGCTATTGCGCTTGCTGTTTGGCTGTTGTACAAATGGCTTTCACGCTATGTGATCCTCTATGGTAAGCGACGCTTCGTGTTGCTTCTCCTACTTGGGGCCATCGGCTCCTTTGTGCTCTCCTTCATCCTGCCTCACTTCTTCCCCGAAACCATCGAACTCAAAGTCATTGGCTGGATCATTCCGGGACTCATTGCAAACCAGCTCGAGAAGCAAGGACTTGGGATTACACTATCGGCGCTTGCTGTAATGTTGGTGGTTTTATTTGGCGTGGAGAAGGTATTCTATGTTATCTTCTAAAGAATGATTGAAAGACCACAATATCCTAACATTGCAGCTTATCGCATGAAAATTGCCGGAGCTATTGCAGCGGGTATCCTGGTGATCATCATACTTTTTCAGTTTCTCCTAACGGATAATTACTCAGACCAACAGATGGAGGCTATGCAATGCATGGAGAAGTTGACTGCTTCTATTGCAGCTTATTGTAAAGCCAATAACATACCTATAGATCCCCAGACCGATCCAGGATTAACCGGTCTGATCGGGCCCGAATGGAGTGAAATCACTACAACTCTCGGACACCTGGATGCCAAACGAACGAGTATTCAGCCTGATTTTGCGGCATTGATGGTGACGCTGTTCGAAGAGGCTGGGGCCAGAACTGGAGATACGGTTGGATTGGCGTGCTCGGGTTCATTTCCGGGATTAATGCTGGCGACTTTGGCAGCAACAGAGGCAATGGAACTGCATTGTAAAATTATTCTATCATTGGGGGCATCTTCCTATGGGGCGAATCGAATAGACTTTACGATTCATGATATCTACCAAGTTTTGGTTCAGGAGCCTGCCCCCACCAAAAGCGGGGGTGAACTGGTTGGGATTTCACTTGGGGGGGGAGGGGATATTGGGAGAGGTTGGGATAAAGCAGTGATTGAGGAAATGGTTCGAAAGATTGAGGAGGCCGGTGTGCCTTTTATCCATGAGGCTAGTTTGAGCAATAGTGTTAGCAAGAGAGGAGGGCTAATAGGAATTAAGAGTAGGAGTAAGAATAGGGAAAAGAATAAGAGTAAGATAAAAATTAAAGTGTTGGTGAATGCTGGGGGGGCTGAGGCCAATATTGGGACCAGTGCCTCTATTCTGTCACTGAAACCTGGTGTGGTTCGAAAATGTAAATTGCCTCCAAGAGAACAGCAAGGTTTGATCCATTTAGCCATCAGTGAGGGTATTCCGGTGATTCATCTTTTATACCTCAAAGGTCTGGTGCAGGAGTATGAACTCAAATGGGATCCGGTAGGGGATCAGTCTGCTGAATAACAGATGGGAAAATTCTTTTTACGTCTGTATTTTAATACCTTTAGAATCCACATAAAATAACCCTGGAGGAGAAACCATGAAAAAACGAATCATTGCGATTTTTGGGATTACGTGCTTTGCACTGATGTTGGCTCAACCGGCAGATATTCAGGCGCAAACAGCTGAAGAACCGGTTATTTTGACCTCTTGCGGACAAAGTCCGGGGCCGGTTCGCCTGAAGATATTCATGCAGCGATTAAAAATTGATTTTGAATATAATTTACTGGTCACTGCGAAAGACCTGGTAGCTGCAAAGGAAGCAGGTAAACCATTCAAAACTTTGATTATTGTGACTGGAGCCAGTTTAAAAGGCATGGGCGCAGCTGGTGTTTCCATCGACGATGAATTGACACGTACAAAAGACCTGATC
>CAYUGX010000009.1:7842-37132 GCA_964444375.1 uncultured Porphyromonadaceae bacterium
GCTAAAAAACAAGGAATAACCGTTGTCGGATCACATATTGAAGGGATGTCGCGGCGATCACAGGGAGCTGCAGCCGGTGATAACTCAGATGAACAATCTATTGATGCTGTGTGTCCAAAGGCAGACTTTATGATCGTGAAAAAGGATGGCGATTCGGATGGTCGCTTTACTACACTGTCGAAAGGTCATGATGTACCCCTGGTCATGTTCGAATTGAACACCGAGATCTCAGATGTTCTTAAAGAAGTATTTAAAAAATAAGTCTGCATTGTGAGTATGTATCTGTCTGCCGGGATTGTCCTGGGCGTTATGGTGCTGGTGTATATTGTTGCCCTGCGCTTTAAACTGTCAACCGAATTGGCAATGCTTTTGGCGGCTATTGTTGGTGCCTTGAGTGCCGGCCATTGGTTTCCGGCCAGGCATGTTGCCGAGGGTGCGGTAACCTATCTGGATATCAATCTGATATTCATATCTGCCACTCTTTTCATGAATATCCTGAAAGAGTCAGGTGGAGTTGCTTTTGTTATACGGGCCATCATCAAAAGTTTCCACAGGAGTCGTGCACTCCTTCTCATCTTATTGACTATCCTCTTGCTGGTTCCTGGAGCCTTAACCGGTGCGGGGAGTGTAACGGTTCTAATTACCGGTGGATTAGTGGCAGTAGTGCTCAATTATATGGGTATTAAGAAGATAAAAATTGCTGCCATTATCTTCCTGATCGCTGGGTTAAGTGCTGCAGCACCACCAGTGAGTCTCTGGGCAATGATGACAGCCGCAGGGGTGAACATGCCCTACGTTGGATTTTTCTTGCCCTTATTGATCCCTTGTGTAGTAGCTGCCCTCTTTACCATCTTTTTTCTGGGCTGGAAAGGCACACCCATTCAGGTCGACAAAGCCTTTGAAGAATTGCCCACACCTCCCGAGAAAATGAATTGGTGGCGCATTGTGATACCCTTCGTGGTGTTCTTTGGGCTGATCTTTATCGGACGTAAATGGCCCCACGACACACCGGTAGTCGGTATGCCATTGATGTTCTTACTGTCTGCCCTGGCTGCCTGGATACTCTCTCCCGTGAAGCTAAAAATCATGAAGATCTCGGCTGACACCATCAGGCAGCTATTGCCCCTAATCGGTACACTGACAGCCGTAGGGATACTGGTTCAGATCATGACACTCACTGGTGTTCGAGGACTATTGGCTATCATGTTCATTACCTTACCAACCGTGCTGGTGATTGCCAGTTTATTCGTCTTCTTACCAATCACCGAATCAGTACTCATGTATGGTTCAGCTGCCGTTTTTGGCGTACCCCTGGTTCTCCTTTTCAATACCATGGGGCTGAATCCAATTGTAGCACTAGCCGGCATGAGCGTGATCTGGCCCCTCGGCGATGCCCTGCCACCAACAGCCATCATAGGTCGCCTAACGGTGGATGTGGTGGGTACGAAAGAGAAATACAGCATGTTCTTGAAACAATGCATCGTACCCGCCATCCTGATTTGCATCATCGGTACCCTGATGGTGGTATTTAGCAAAGACCTCAGTTTTCTAACAGGAATATAGCCAAGTTATGGGAGTATTAACCACAATTATATCAGTCTTATACTACGCTTTCATCGCCTTTATCTCCGGTTTGATCATCTATAACCTGGTCAAAACCAAGGACTGGAAAAAAGAGATTATATACATCGTGATTCTATTGCCATTTTTGTTGCGTCTGTTCTTTCTTAAATAACCTGCCGGATGAAAAATGTAATGATAATCAGGAAGTTTGTTTTTGCCCTTTTCGGCCTACTGATCGTTGTTTTTGCCGGGATAGAATTCTATCAGCACCGGCATCATGAAGAAGCGGTAGTCATGGGTGAACAGGTTCAATTGAAAAAGTTGGGCGACTATTTTGATGGAATTGCTGGAACAATGAACGACTGTAATGTGTATGTGATCGAGGGAGAAGAACCCGGTGCTACCATGATGATTCTGGGTGGTTCTCACCCAGAAGAACCAGCCGGAAGGCTTGCTGCCTGGATTTTGGTCGAGAACGCCCAGATGCAAAAAGGTCGGCTAGTCGTTGTGTTATCTGCCAACAGAAGTGGCACAACCGTCACTCGTCCAAGTGGTGCCTACCCAACCAAATATACCATACCGACAGACTGGGGAGGAAAAACCCTTAGAATGGGAGATCGTTGGTCGAATCCTTTGGATCAGTGGCCTGATCCGGAGGTGTATATCCATGCGCCCAGCGGACAGAATCTGGCCTATGTAGATATTCGAAATCTGAACCGAACCTGGCCAGGCAGGGCTAATGGAACCCTTACAGAACGCACCTGTTACGCTTTTATGCAGGTGATCGAAAAAGAGAAAGTAGACCTGGTCATAGATTTGCACGAAGCAGAGTTGCAATATCCCGTGATCAATACCATTGTCGCGCATGAAAACGGACAGGATCTGGCAACCCTGGTTTCTATGATGCTGACTGATTTTGAAGGCTTTTCAATTGGGACAGAGTTTTCACCTAAGAACCTGCATGGACTATCGCATCGCGAAATCGGCGATCATTCCAGTGCGGTATCACTGCTTTTCGAAGCCCCACAGCCATTTTTGGATGCCACGCGTGGTATAACCGGAGAGAAGCAATTGCTTGAAGGCAAGGATGAATTTGTGGTAAAAGCTGGAGAACATGGATTGCTTTTTGCACCCATCGATTCAACAGGCTGGCACATAGATGTTCGCGTCGGCCGTCATACTTCAACCATCCTCCAGACTTTTGAAAGTTGGAATGAATTTTATCCCGATAAACCATTGCTTTGTGGATCGGTTCCAAGATATGCAGATATTACAGCGAATGGGGTAGGGAAATACCTCAAAAATCCTGATAACGCTAAGCCTGATCGCTTGGCTTTTGAATAAGAAACAACATTAGAAATGAAAGGAATAATCATGAAAAAACAGCAAAAAAAACATTGGCTCCTTCTGACTCTTCTTGCTGTGCTCATTGGCGCCATTCAGGTGCAGGCACAGTTTATTCCGGTCCCTGAAGAGGATGCATCCTGCACCAGCATTATGGTGGGGAAAAAGGCATCCACTGATGGCTCAGTCATTACCAGCCACAGTTGTGACGGTAATTACAGAACTTGGTTAACCATTGAACCGCACAAGTATTATGAAAAAGGGGCGACCAGAAAAATTTACTGGGGTAAATTACATACTGAAACCCCCTGGGACATGCGCCGTGTGTCATTAAAGGGAGAGATCCCACAAGTTAAGGAAACATATGCTTACTACAATGTAGCCTATCCGGCCATGAATGAAAAGCAACTGGCCATGGGTGAAACAACCATTGGTGGTAAACGAGACCTGCGTAACGACGATGGTCTATTCTTGATTGAAAACCTGCAGGCGATTGCCTTGGAACGCTGCACCACTGCACGTGAAGCCATTCAACTAATGGGTGATTTGGCCATGGAGTACGGCTATGGCGACGCCGGTGAATGTTTGACAGTCGCTGATAAAAATGAAGTGTGGCATTTTGAGATATTTGGTTCTAGCGTTTTTGAGGTCAGTGCCGTTTGGGCTGCCGTGAGAATTCCTGATGACCATGTTGGTGTATCAGCTAATATTCCAAGAATCAGTACCCTCGACCTGGATAACCCTGATTATTATATGGCCTCAGAGAATGTATACTCACTGGCTGAGGAACTGGGTTACTGGGATCCCGATAGCGGCGAAGAATTCAAAATGTGGAAGGCCTACAGTGGTCGTAAACCATTCTCAACCCGTGAGTTTTTTATTTTAAGTACCCTTGCACCCAACTTGGAATTAACGCCAGAAATGGATGAACTGCCATTCTCCGTAAAGCCAGAAAAGAAAGTTAGTGTAAGAGATGTAATGGCTTATTACCGTCAGACCTATGAAGGAACGGACTTAGATGGAACTAAGAACCTCATGGTCGAAGACCGCCCAAGATATCGTAGAGGTGGAGGTGATCAGGAGCAAAAAGAGTATCCCAAAGTTAAAAGCAATGCGGCCAATCCCTGGATGAATTATGACCTGATTAGCCTGATCAATACCCTCAAGCCAGAGACTATTGACCGCCAGCGTACCATTGCTATTTCTGGCTGCTCCTACTCACAGATCATCCAATGTCGCGACTGGCTGCCCGATGAGATTGGAGGTGTAGCCTGGTTCTCCTTTGACAACCCAGGAACTAGTCCAAGGATTCCCATTTTCTCAGGCACATTGGAATTACCAAAAAGCTTCGAAATCTGCGGGCAGAAAAGATTCAGAACCGATGCTGCTGCCTGGCATTTCAGACGGGCAAACCGCCTGGCTGAAGCCAGATGGGGCAGAACACGTGAATACATCGAAGGTGGTGTTCAAGAATTTGAGGAAAAGGCTTTTGCTGAATTGCCTGGAATTGAACAGAAGGCACTCGAAATGTATAAGGCCGACATGAAAAAAGATCCAGTACTCGATGAAGATGGTCACCCACTTCCACCCGCATACCGCGAATTTTTAACCCAATACACCAACGATTTCGCCAGAGCAGCTATGAGCCGCTGGTGGGAACTTGGCGACCGGTTCTGGGGCATGTTTGCGAGAGGATTTTAGGAGAGACGAGAGACGAGAGACGAGAGACGAGAGGCGAAAGGCGAAGTTACTGACTGAAGGCTGATGATTGCGGATTCGGGCGCCAACATGGCGCCTATAGACTTACTGAAAACCCTGTCCCCGCGAAAGCGGGGATCACTAAGCATGCTTATAATATACCAATACGATCGCCATGAAAAAGACCCTAATCATACTACTATTCCTATTGCCCACATTCGTTTATGGACAAGAATTCATCGAATCCGACGCCTGCACAAGCATCATTGTGGGTAAAGCAGCTTCTGTTGATGGATCGACCATGACATCGCATTCTTGTGATTCAAATACCGATAGAACCTGGATTGAACTGGTGCCCCGTAAGAAACATAAGCGGGGGGATGAATGTGCCATTTATTTAGAACCCAAACGAACAAAAGGGCCGAATGATCCCGATCGAATCGAAGTAGGATTCATTCCACAGGTTCGCGAGACCTATGCATTCATCAATACGGCTTATCCCTGTATGAATGAACATCAGTTGGCCATTGGGGAAACAACCTTTGGTGGTAAGCGCGAAATGGTATCCAATGAAGGTCTGATCGATTGTCCTGAGTTATACCGGTTGGCCCTTGAGCGAGCCAAAACGGCACGCGAGGCAATCAAAGTCATTGATGAACTCACCAAAGAGTTTGGTTACAATGACGTAGGCGAATGTTTCACTTTTGCCGACCCAAATGAAACCTGGCATTTTGAGATCGTGGGTCCGGGTAAAGGTAAGATAGGTGCAGTATGGGCAGCTGTCAGAATTCCGGATGATGAGATTGGTGTATCCGCTAATGCCAGCCGGATTCGGACCTTGGATCTGAATGACAAGGAGAACTACATGGCTTCAGAAAATGTCTTTAGTGTAGCTGAGGAGATGGGTTTCTGGGACCCTAACAGTGGCCAGGTATTTGAATTCTGCTATGCCTATGCAAGCCGAAGTAGTATGGGATGCCGGCGCCGGGAATGGCGCGTGCTTAGCTCAGTGGCACCTTCCCTCAAATTGGATCCCTTTAGTGAAAATTATCCGTTTTCTGTCAAGCCTGATAAAAAGGTATCTGTGGCCGATGTGTTGACTATTTTCCGTGATTATTATCAAGATACACCATTTGATATGACAGGAAGTGTAACCGCAGTTAGCCGAGATGGTGAGGTAATCAAATCGCCGGTAGCCACCCCGTTTATGAATCGCGAAACTCGAGCACTATTAAAGGTTCCCTATGAAAGAACCATTTGTTGCGCCCGAGCTACCTACCTCACAGTAACACAATCACGTTCCTGGTTGCCCGATCCAATTGGCGGTGTGGTCTGGTTGGGATATGACAATCCGGCAACCACTCCCCACATACCATTTTATTGTGGAATCAGTACCATGCCCGAATCTTACATGGTAGACGGACGTGAGAAGTTCAGACGCGATTGTGCCTGGTGGGCTTTTCGTAAGGTGAGTCAACTTTGTGGACTCAGGTACCAATACATGAGCAAAGACGTAGAGAAGGTATGGAAGGAAATTGAGATGAAAGCTTTTACCACTCAACCCGATTTTGAGAAAAAGGTGGTGGAATTATACAAAACCGATCCAGAAGAAGCCATTGAATTGATTACCAAGTATTCTCTTGACCTGGCCAATGGTGCCGTTGAACGCTATTGGAAGTTAGAAGAAGAATTGTGGTCAAAGTATACAAACTACTTTTAAAATTACATAATAAGTTACATAATAAATTACATAATTCTATGATCAATGTCGCACTTTTCGGCCCTCCTGGTGCTGGTAAGGGAACTCAGTCTCAGTACCTGATAGAGAAGTATAACCTGTTTTATATCTCGACCGGGGATCTTCTCCGGAAGGAACTCAAAGAAAAAACAAAACTGGGCATGGAAGCTCAGGCTATAATTGCCTCTGGAGGACTGGTCTCAGATGAGATTATTGTGCAGATCATAGAAAAGACCATTACAAATAATCCGGATGCCAATGGATTTCTCTTCGATGGGTTTCCCCGGACGTATATTCAGGCCTACATTTTGTCAGGATTAATGATCAAATTGAATACTTCACTAACCTGCTTAATAAGTCTTGATGTACCCGAAGAGGAATCGGTGAAACGATTGGTTAATCGGGGATTGACATCCGGCAGGTCAGATGACAATGAAGAAGTGATCAGGAACCGGCTGAAGGAATACCATGAAAAGACCCGGCCGGTGATGCAATTTTATAAAGATCGTGGAATCTTCAGGGAAGTGGACGGAACAGGTAGTATTGACGAAGTACAGGAGCAGATTACTACAATTATTGACGATGAATTGGGTAAGCGTTTGTTCAACGTTGTGATTTTCGGTTATCCTGGATCAGGAAGGGGATCACAGGGCAAAGCCTTAGCCAAGAAGTATGGCCTCGAATATGTAGCCACTGGATTTATGCTTGAGAAGGAAATTGAATGTGGATCTAAAATTGGCAAGCAAGTCAAGCAGATCTATGATGAAGGGAAACTAGTACCAGATGAGATAGTTGTTAAGCTAATTGAGCAAAAACTTGAAAATTCAAAAAATATTAAGGGATTCATTTTTAAAGGATTCCCAAGAACACTAGTGCAGTCCTATATCCTGGATGGTATGCTTAAGAAGCATGGAACGGGATTAGCGAAGATCCTTGAATTGGATGTCCCTGTTCTTGAAGTGATTAAACGACTCGATTCCCGGGCAAAAACAGACCGGGGGATGCCATATGATTCTTCAACGGCTAAGATTGTGAAACGCCTGCAGGAGCATGAACAACGTACGATACAGGTGATTCAAAAGTACAAGCAGATTCATGGTACCGAAACCATTGATGGGACCGGAACTTTCGAAGAAGTTCATGAACGCCTGTCGTTTGCCATTGAGAATGGCATCAAACACATGCGTTAAGCTTCATTATTTGTATTTACCAGCACAAACCACATACTGTTCACCATCGCTTCCGGTGGTGAGTTTGTAGTAGGTTGTTTTTTTGTATAAGCCACTTTTGTCAGGCTTGGTATAAATGTAATCGACCCATCCGGTTCCTTGATCAAGAGCACCAGCCAAAATCTCATCGCGGAAAAGTTTTCCGGCAGCGTCGGGCTTTCCTTTGAAGTTTTTCCCAACAATGTTTTCATTGGCCGCATGAGCCACGATGGTGAGGTCTGTGTCGTATGCGAAACTGTATAGTGCTGGAATATCAGCGTCTCGATACGGACTATCTTGTTTATTCATTTTAGCGATTGTTCCTGGGGTGTCTTGTTCCAGATCTGATGCGGTTGTATTGACCAGCCCAATTACCCGATCATCAGGGATCGGATCTTCGGCCTGCAGAATCACCGTGTATTTCTGCAAGATTTTCTCTACTGTGCTGCTGCCATCAACATCCTTATCATTATTCAGGTCATCAAGAGCCTCCTGGAACCAGTTGATCAGGTTACCCGATACAGAGGGGTTGAAAGCATAGAACAACTGGTCAACTTGCAGGGTAAAGGCAACCGTAAAGTTTGCTGGATCTTCACCCATTGAAGACAGGATGAGCTGATTGGCTTGCTCACTGTAGGATATGCAACGCACTTCTCTATCAAATAAGGCGGTATATAGCATCTCAGGATTGTCGTACTTGCGTATATTGCCCTGATCCACTCCTTTATCTCGTAACAAGGAAAAGCTGGGGTAACCGTCCACAACACCAAAAGTATAGTTATTGAGGTCTGCCTCGCTTTGGATTTTAACCCCTTCACCGGCTTGGGCTATGATTACTTCCTTATGCGGAGCAATTGGCCCTACCCATTTGAACAGATCAGTGCGTTCCTCATTTTTAACCATGGAAAACAATACCGTTCCTTCGGTACTGAGCACTTGCTCATAGCCATCGGTCCAAGAGGTTAGCTGCACATCCTGACTACTCAGATCAAGGCCGTTCTTTTCAAATATGAGGTCCAGAATTTCAATCGAAACACCATTCAGGCTTCCCGTTTCTCCATAATTGTAAGGTGGGAAATTCTCAGTTAGCCAGGTCAGAGACTCGGCTTCTTCAGCCAGATCACGATCACAATCACAGTCCCAAAGTTTACATCCTGAGAAAGTCAGGGAAAAAATAAGGATTGCCATAGAAATAAACTGAGTAAATCGGTCAAGTTTCATGATAAAAGATTTGGTCGTTGATTTGTTTGCTACTTTAAAGGTACGTAATTTACCTCAGCTAAATTCCTGAACATGAAACGACTTCTTACCTTTTTGACGATCGCCACTGTTTTAACAACCGTGGCAACAGCCCAATTGAAATTGGCTCATATTTTTGACAACCACATGGTGATCCAGCGTGAACAGTCCGTACGGGTCTGGGGTTGGGGCGATCCAGATAAAGAAGTGGTAGTAGAATTTGATGGACAAATGCAGAAATCTACGGTGCAACAAGATGGCAGTTGGGAGCTGTTCCTCGAACCCATGCAGGCCAATAGTACAGGGCAGCTGTTTAAGGTAAGCTGTGAGGGAGATGCTTTTGTTTATCAGAATGTGCTGATTGGTGATGTATGGCTTTTGACCGGCCAATCAAACATGGAATTCGACCTGATGCGCTGTATGCATGGCGATGAGGAAGTAGCCTCAGCCAATTTTCAAAATATTCGCTTGATGACTTTACGTGCCAGTTTCCAGCCTGAGCCTCAAGACGATTTTATACGACTGAACGAATGGGATGGCTGGTATGGTCGCTATGATCTGAAAGGCTTCTGGTTGGTTTGCTCACCACAAACGGTACCCACTTTTTCAGGCATGGGCTATGTTTTTGGCAGACGCCTGCACATGGCCACTGAGATCCCGATCGGAATGGTCGATATATCAGTAGGCGGTACCACGATTGAAGCATGGATCACGAGAGAAAAGCTGTTGGAGGTCCCAGCCAACACTGGCCTACTGGATCTCTGGGATAAACGCATAGAACTGGATCCAAAAAAAGCCAACGACCGCAATAATCCCGGAGGACCCTATAATGGTATGATGGCCCCAATAAAGGGTATGGCCCTGAAAGGCATCATCTGGCATCAGGGATTCAATAATGCCCTCGGTGACAGTCGTCCCAAGCTGTATACCAAAAACCTGCAGTTGATGATTGAGGAATGGCGATCAGCCTTTGACAATCAAAATCTTCCCTTCGGAATCATTGAGTTAAGTGCTGGCGGACAACCCCAAACCCTCGATAATTTCCAGCAAACCCTTGCCGATGCAGGTACCTATATCCGAGAAGCTCAGCTTCAGGCTTATAAAGACCTACCGGAGGTAGGATTCGTCGCGGCCTATGATGAACAGGTCGATTGGTATCATCCGCAAAAAAAGGCAGTTCTAGGTGAACGGATTGCCCGCTGGGCACTGGCTGAAGAGTATGGCTATGAATTTGGATGGGAACCCACTTTACCTGTGAAATTTTACATCCGGGAGGGAGAAATTCAAATTGAATTGAGCAAAGAAGTCCGCACCCACGATGGAAGGCCCATGTATGGTTTCGCTTTGGCGGGCAAAGACAAAAAATTCTATCCAGCCGAAGTAAAATATCTGGTCACTGGCAAAGATGACAGGGGACGAGATATTCAAGACCGCAAGGTTTTGGTTGTAAGTACTAAAAAGGTAAAAAAACCAGTTGCTGTTCGCTACGCCTGGGCCCGGAATCCGTTGGGCAATCTAGTCACACAAGCTCATCATGAGCGGGTGATACCTGTCCCCGCTTTCAGAAGCGACAACTGGGATTGGCCAGAGGCCCCGATGGTTGAAGGGAATACCGAGGAGTTTAAGAAGCATCGGGAGAAGGTTCGAGCATTAAAGAAGTAGTTTTACCTCACCCCCAGCCCCTCTCCCTCACCGCAGAGCGGCGAGCGGGAGAGGGGGTTAGGGGGTGAGGTGTAGTTAACGAATAATTATCTTCCTCTGCCCCAACAACCGTAAAGAATCAGCAAGCTCCATAATATAGACGCCAACCGGGATATTGGAAGATTTTAAATCAATCTTTCGACTGGTTTCTCCGGTTTGCAAAATGGTACTTGTTACCTCTTGCCCGGCAAGATTGAATAGTTTAATAGAAATGTCTTGAGTATGACTTTGATTTAGCAACAGGGTGAGGTACTCCTCTGCGGGGATAGGATAGATGCTAAATTCCAAGCTCTCCATCTCAAACCACTCCACATCGCTCAAATCAACCACCGGAAAAGGCATACTCCCCGGCCCGCCATGAGCACCTATGTCATTAATTAGTGAGCCCTGAGCCGGTGCCAATGCGGATCCCGGATTATCCGGATCCTCCGGATCATTGTACGAAGCGTGTTGATTTCCGCCGTCAATGCAAGCATTCCCATCTGGTAGGGTATAAGAATAATCTGAAAAGCCTGGAGCAGCATCTATATTGCCTTCTCCACTGCGCCCACCCTGGATATTGCAATAGCTGAAAATACCTGAGCCGGATATCTGAGCTGCAGTTCGGGCTGAATTGTTGTAGATGATGTTATTGGTGGCATGGACTGTGGTTGACATGATCCAAAAACCACCACCCGATGAGGCCGAATAGTTGTTGATGATGGTATTGTTTTCAATGATTTTTCGATCTGGACCATTGCCATAGGCCCAGATTCCACTGCCGCCAAAATCCTGACCGCCAAAATTGCCGGCAATGATGTTGTTTCTAATGATGGCTGCACTGAAATTTAGCACAATGCCACCGCCATAACGACCTTCATTTTTGAGAATCAGGTTATTGAGGATCTGTGGATTACCGTCACCCACCCGGATAGCTCCACCACCTGAACTAGTGCAGCCAGAACGTCTTTTTAGGGCTTCATTGTGCCGGATGATGTTATTTCGTATCACCGGTGAGGCAGCCTGTATCAAGATCCCACCTCCTTCCATGTAATAATAGCCTCGGTTGTGTTCATCCTCCCAGTAGGTCCCGGTACCTGCCGTCAAAGTAAAACCCGCCAACACACAGCCTTCGTTTTCACCATTAATGATCAGTACACAACTGGCGGTATCACTGTGGGTGGGCTGACTGCCATTGATGATGGTGTTCTTGATGTCATCGGTATTACCAGTCAAGATATAATGGCTGGCAACCACGATATTCTTACCGTTGAAATTGATATTCTCAAAATATTCACCAGGTGCGACCAAAACGGTATCGCCCGGGTTGGCCACATTGATACCGGCCTGTATACTGGCCTGATCGGCAGGTATATGAATGGTTTGTGCTTCGACCAGCTTAGTGCATAGAATCAGTGCCACAACAATGGATAACGACGCCAAATATTCTCTTTTCATCGCTAAAAGGTTTTATGTACGATAAATATATGAAACATTTATTTGTGGTATTTTAGTCAACAAATCAAAGCGGATGAAATCAAAGGAGCGACTGCTTCTTGCCCTGAATGGCGAGAAACCCGATCGGATGCCGGCCTCATTGCATCAATGGCAGCCTTATCATTTAGATAAGCACATGAATGGGATCTCTGATCTCGAGGCCTTTCGGGTTGTTGGTCTCGATGCCCAGATCCAGTATTTTGAGGAGATGGCACAATTTTGGCTGGTCGATGCTGATTTTACCCGATTCAACACCAAAGCGTGGCGAGATATTCCGACGGTGGTGAGTAATGATCCCGATAATCGTTTGGTACATCATACTGTCGAGACTCCTGAAGGAAACCTGACCTACAAAACGGCTGGGGATCGAAAGACCACTTGGATCAATGAATACATCATTAAGAACGACGATGACATCTATTTGATCGATAAGTACATGCCGGTCCCGGTGTTGACACTTGAACCCATTGAGAAAAGGTACAATGAAGTAGGTGATGATGGTATTTTGCGTGGATTTGTATGGGGTGATCAGGCAGGTTGCTGGCAACATGCGGCCTGCATGTTCGATATCACAGAGTTAATCATGGCCACCTTTGAGAAACCCGATTGGGTGCATGAATTTCTTGGGATCTTGCTAAACAAAAAGCTGCGATTTATTGAAGGGATGAAAGGGGCAAAATTTGATCTGGTTGAAACCGGTGGCGGTTCATCGTCATCGACATTGATCTCACCCGATTTACACCGTGAATTCTGCCTGCCTTACGATCGCACCATGCACGATGCCTTACATTCCATTGGGCAGAAGATCACCTACCACACCTGTGGGGGAACCTTCGGTATAGAAGACATGATCGCAGACAATCACTGTGATGCATCTGAAACAATAGCCCCACCCAGTGTAGGTGGTAACCAGGAGCCCTGGGAATTCAGGGATAAAATTGCCGGCCGAATAGCAATGATTGGCGGTTTGGATCAATTTAATGTGCTAACTGAAGGCTCCAAGGATTACATCGAAGAAAAGGTTAAAGAACTGTTTGAAAAAGTTGGACAAGACGGTGGTTTCATCTGTTCAGCTTCTGATCATTTCTTCGAAACCCCGGTTGAGCACCTGAAAGCTTTTGCGGAGGCAGCGAATGAATGTAGATATTAATTGGTAGACACACGCCGTGTGGCTCTACTGAAAACTGTTCACTGAAAACTGAAAACTTTTGAACTGATGACTGATGACTTCTACTCAAGCATTGCAGAATTATACGACGAGATTTTTCCATATAAACCCGTTCAAAAAGAGTTTGTTGAGCATCACCTTAAACCGAAGGGATCCTTGGGCGAGCAATGCGTGTTAGATATAGGATGCGGCACCGGCAGTCTGGCATTGCATCTGTCAAAATCATACAGCACCATTATTGGCTTAGATCCTGACAAAGAGATGCTCGATCTGGCCCGAATCAAAGCATTGAAATTTAAGGCTGAACATCGCGACGAGCTGGAAGACCTTGGTACCTGGGTTTTTCTTGAAAAAGGCATGTTGGATTTGGAAAACGAGTTTGCTCCGGCATCCTTCGATGCGGTGCTGTGCTTTGGCAATACCCTGGTGCATCTGGCTGATCAAGAACAGATAAAGAGTTTTTTAAAACAGGCCTACCGGATAATGAAACCTGGAGCAGAACTGATGATGCAGATTATCAATTATGATCGCATTCTTGACAATCAACTGGATGGTTTGCCGACAATTGAAAATGAGCTGATTAAATTCGAGCGTCGATACAGTTACCCGGACCAGGCTGAAGTAATTCGCTTTCAGACTACACTCACAATCAAAGAAACCCCGCAAATGATAGAAAACGATATCCCGTTACTTGCTATCAGACCTGCCTGGTTGAATTCTCAGGTGGAGCAAACCGGATTTGTCAATTTGAAAGAGTTCAGTAATTTTAAGGGAGAACCCTTTCATGTAGATGCACAACCATACATTTTAACTGCTGAAAAGAAATAGAAGACAACATGAAAAAGCTTTTACCCATATTCTTAGTCATTGTTACGGCCTGCAATACCACTGCCCAACAACCAGAATTACCCGCCCTGATCCCGGTTCCAGCAATCCTGAAAGCGAATTCAGGGAGCTTTCAACTAACTGAAAAAACCAAAATTGTCATCCCACCAGATTCACCAGAACTAAAAAAAATCGCAAACTACCTGAATAGCCGACTCCAAAAAGACCTTGGGTTTATATTACCAATAACAAACAAAGGCTACAACAACTCTATCCAACTCCTAAGCAACGACCTCAAGTTACCCACCCAAAACAGTGAACCTTACACCCTGAACCCTGCACCCCACACCACCGAATCCTACCAACTCGACATAGAATCAAATACCATCCGCATTGCTGGCGCTTCAAATCACGGCGTTTTCAACGGTATCCAAACACTGATGCAGTTGATCCCGGTTGATTTTGACGGTGTGCTGCCTGCTGTTCACATCGAAGACCAACCCCGCTTTTCCTGGCGTGGATTGATGTTGGATGTTAGTCGCCATTTCTTTACCCTCGATGAAGTCAAAGACTACATTGACCAGATGGCGCATTATAAGTTCAATATTTTCCACTGGCACCTCACGGATGACCAGGGATGGCGTGTTGAAATTAAAAGTCTACCCAGGTTAACAGAGGTAGGTGCCTGGCGCGTTCCTCGTTCAGGAAAATGGTGGACTTATGATCCACCGAAAGAGGGAGAACATGCCACTTACGGAGGGTATTATACCCAAGATCAGATCCGGGAGGTGATCCAATATGCTGCCGACCGCTATATCCAGATTGTACCTGAAATTGATGTTCCCGGACATTCATTGTCTATGATTGCGGCTTATCCAGAGTTGTCATCAACAGAATTACCCTATAAAGTGAATCCGGGGAGTAAGTTTTATACCATTGAAGACAATGCCCTCAATCCAGCCAAAGAAAGGGTATATGAAGTGATGGATTTGGTCTTTGGTGAGATTGCTGAACTCTTTCCCTTTGAATACATCCATGTGGGAGGTGATGAGTGTTATAAGGGCTTTTGGGCAAAAGATAAATTATGCAAGCAGCTCATGAAGCAGGAAGGCTTTGAACATGTGAATGAATTGCAGAGTTACTTCATTAAACGAATGGAAAAGATCTTGCTATCAAAAGGCAAAAAACTGATTGGATGGGATGAGATCCTCGAAGGAGGTCTGGCGCCCGAGGCTACGGTGATGAGTTGGAGAGGTATGCGCGGAGGAATCATGGCTGCTGAGATGGGCCACCACGTGGTGATGACTCCTACTACCCATTGCTACCTGGATCTTTACCAAGGAGATCCGCAGGTTGAACCCGACACCTATTCTATGCTCAGACTCCAAGATGTGTACGCTTTTGAACCCGTTCCTGAAGGTGTGAAACCCGAGCTTGTGTTGGGAGGCCAAGGTAATCTCTGGACCGAAAGTGTGTATAATTTGCGTCATGCCCAATACATGACCTGGCCAAGAAGCTTCGCCCTGGCAGAAGTGCTCTGGTCAGATAAAGAGGATCAGGAATGGAATGATTTTATTGGCCGAATGGAAGAACACTTTGTTCGCTTAGATGCAGCCGATGTGAAATACGCTGTATCGGTTTTCGATCCGATTATCAAACGAAAAGCTGATCAGATCGCAATGGAAACTGAAGTTGCAGACTTGAGTATCCATTACTCCTTTGACGACAGTTATCCTGATACTCATTATCCAGTCTATGCCGGACCAATCGATATACCTGAAGGGGCTTCGATTCTACGCGTGGTCACATTCCGCAAAGGCATTCAGATGGGCAAACAAATGAAGCTGGAAATTGCGAAGATCCCAGAAAAGAAAGAGTGAAATCTAAGGGCCTACAGTGAGTTGGCCCAGCAGCACGCATATGAACTAGTAATCAATCTCCGTGGTAAGGCCGCCATGCTGGCGGCCATGTAACAACCAACTACAACCAATCATGATAACAACTAAAACCACCATCCTCTCCATCCTTCTAATAGGCTGCCTACAACTCACAGCCCAAACCTACGAACCCACCTGGGAATCCCTCGACTCACGCCCCGCACCCGAATGGTTCAAGATGCAAAATTCGGCGTGTTCATTTGCTGGGGCCTATATTCAGTACCAGCCTGGAGTCCGGTAGGGAGTTATTCTGAATGGTATCAGCGCTGGATGCTGGAAGGGTCATATGATAATCAGGTTACAGATTTTCATAATCGCACCTATGGAGCTGATTTCGAGTTCAAAGACTTTGCACCCTATTTCAAAGCAGAACTGTTCGATGCCGATGAATGGGCCGAAATAGTAGAAGAGGCAGGTGCCAAATACATTGTATTTACGACCAAGCATCATTCGGGTTACACCATGTGGCCAAGTAAAGAAGCAGAGCAAACCTATGGCATCAATTACAACCCAACTAAAGTCGGACCTATGCGGGACCTCACTGGTGAAATTTGTGAGGCTGTTAGGAAGAAGAACATCAAAGCTGGACTGTATTATTCGATCTACGAATGGTACCATCCCTGGTATAAAAATGACTTGCCCCGTTTTGTTGAGGAACACCTGCACCCACAGTTCAAGGATTTGGTTACAGCCTATAATCCTGATATCATTTGGACTGATGGCGAGTGGGAGCACCCCTCATCTACCTGGAAAACCCCTGAATTGCTGGCATGGTGGTTCAATAATGCACCCAATAAAGAAGATTTGGTAATAAATGATCGTTGGGGCAATGACTGCAGACACAAGCATGGCGGATTTTATACAACTGAATACGGATCGGGTATGGATGATGATGCGCATCCTTGGGAAGAGAACCGCGGAATGGGCCATTCATATGGCTACAACCGGGCTGAGAAGCTTGAGCACTACCGCTCATCACAAGAGTTGATTCTCATGCTGATTGATCTGGTCAGTCGCGGCGGAAATCTGTGCCTCGATATCGGTCCAAAAGCAGATGGCAGCATTCCCGTAATCATGGAAGAAAGACTACGAGATATTGGGAACTGGCTGGCTATAAACGGAGAAGCAATATACGGTACCCGAATGTGGGATCTACCCTGTCAGTGGTCTGCCGGTGAGAAACCAACCAATGAAAGAGGGGAATACATGACTGGATTCAATATCCTTCAAGAAACGGTAAATCCTGCTCCCAATCAGGCGGTCAAAGAAGTTTTCTTTACATCAAAAGGTGATGTGCTTTATGCAATAACTCCAACCTATCCAGTTGAAGAGGTGAGAATTAAGCAATTCGATAAGCTCATTCATACAGATGGCCAAAAACCGATGATCACCTCAATTGCAGACGGTAAAATACTTAATTATCGAGTTGAAAATGACGATCTGCTAATTGAAGTTCCAAACATTGACCCCAATCAAATTGATCCAAAACAGCCTTTCGTGTTAAAAATCAACCATTGACAAAATAGAGTGCACTTGTATTTTCTTTTTCACCCATTCATACATTCCAACAGTTCCACATATGTGAATATACTTTGTGTCGTTCGTCAAAAAGTAGCGCCGTTGGTCATAGAGTTTCTTAAAAAATGTAATAAATGGCCTATATTGTTAGTTACTAGAACAAAACAGTTCATTAAACTGGCTAGTCATGGTAAATACAATATTCCGCGAAGCAGATCATTTGTATATCGCAAACTTCACCGGAAAGGTTAGTTTGCAAGATATCAGGCAATATATTTCAGAGCTCGAACAGGTTCCAGAGTATATCAGTCGTTTGAATGTGATCCATGATTTCAGGCAGGCTGAAGAGAGTTTGCAGCCCCACCTTATCAATGAGATGTTTGCGATCATTCGCGAACCACTGTCTCGGTTTTCCAAAATCAGAGTTGCATCTGTACACGAGAAGCCCCAAACGACAGCAATCAGTACGATTGTTAAACAACGATTGAATCTCAGACAAGTAGAGTATAAAATATATTGTTCAATGGATTCTGCTTTGGGTTGGATCAGAATAAAACAGTCTGTTCAACGTCAGGCTCAAAACTAATTGTCTTCTCAATCCCATTGTATTTTACGATAGCATCTTGCGCTTTCATCGAGGTAATTCGAGCTTCTACTAATTTTCCATTACCCCATTCAATATCCACTTCAAAACCTCCCCGAGCGCGTAAGCCAGTTACTTTACCACTTGACCATGAATCGGGCATGGCTGGTAATAGGTCGATTTTCCCCTGATGGCTTTGCAATAAAAACTGAATCATTGCCGCTGGTAGGCCCATCATATCAGCTACCTGAACTTGCTTGTGTGCTGAAACAAACATGTTGGGAAAGGCATAGCTGAAATAATTATCTCGAATAAGGTCATAAGCTCGGTTTCCCTGCTGTAGACGAGTTAGGATGTTTGCGGTCCATCCCAAACTCCAACCCATCTTATCGTACTTATTTTTCAACCGATAATCCATTGATTTTTCTACTGCCTTGGCTAATTCAGGTGTTTCATCGACAGTGATTCGGTGCCCGGGCATTAGCCCCCAAAGGTGTGAAAGATGCCGGTGACCAGGCTGTGTTTCACGATGTGATTGATCCCACTCAAGCAGGCGTCCGTCTGGTCCAATTTGTGGCATAGCTAAATTGCTCAATGCCGATTTCGCCTCTTCCAATTCAGGTGGATCAAGACCTAAAATCCGACAGGTGGTGATGAAATCAGATAAGGTATTCCAGGCAAATTCCTGGTCCTGGGCGTTGCCCATGCAAATGGCTCCACGACTATCATCTGGCGCAAAATAACGATTCTCTGCTGAGGTGGTTGGACCTGATACAAGTAGGCCACTTTCTGGGTGTTCAACCAGCCACTCGATCCAAAACAGGGCAGCCTCTTTAATGAGTGGATAGGCTCTTTTTTCAAGGAAATCAATATCCTGGCTGAAGCGGTAATGTTCTATCAGATGATGTACACACCACGAAGCTCCTCCAACGTACATGCCATAAACCGGCAATCCAAACGGATTCGTATGGAACCAGAGGTCAGTGGTGTGCAAGGCCATGAAACCCCGATCAACACCCAATACATTACGGGCAGTTTTACGGCCGTTGTCAACCAGGCCCTCGGTTAACGAGAAGAAGGGCTCATGGCATTCACTGAGATTGCCCGTTTCGGCAAACCAATAACCCATATTGATGTTTATGTTGATGTGGTAATCAGAATTCCAGGGTGGTTCAATCAAAGGGTTCCAGATTCCCTGCAGATTGATGGGTATTCCACCTGAACGTGATCCTGATATGAGTAAATACCGGCAGTATTCATAATAGCTCAACAATAATCCAGGATCATCCCTTCCTGCTTTGGTCTGTTCTATTCGCTCATCCAGAGATTGTTCCAAATTTTCAGCTAGCTCAATATCAAGTGTTGATCGATAGAACAAGTCCTGGTAGTCTTCCACATGGTCCTTCCTTGTTTTCCCCAGGCTAATCGATTCAGCCTGATCCAGAATCTCCCGGCATTTACTTAGTCGATTGTGCTGTAAAGGATTGGTAGGCTGGCTCAGGTTGTAATCAGTTGAGGCCGTCATATAGATTTCCACTTCATCGGCCTCTTTAACCAGGATTTCTGTTTCAGTTGTTTTGAAACTACCTCCGGTTGGTACAATTCTAACCACCCCATCGAATTTGACCCCGAGGTGTTGACCATTATGCCCGGCTTGTCCGCTGATGATTAATTCCTTGCCCGATGCAGTTGTGGTAGATCCTTCAGGCCGATCAAGTGAAAAAGCCAGGTTGATCTGACCTTTCTGATCTGCTTTGTATTTCACTATGATCAGATCGGCCGGATGACTGGCAAAGTATTCTCTATGGTACATTACCCCGCCACGCTCGTATTCAACATGGGCGATGGCTTCACCATAATCAAGCCAACGCTTGTACTGACTAACCTCGCCACCAATCGGATCTTTAATGTGAAGAAAGCCCAGCGGTTGGTAGGCCCTTGGAGAAATCCGTTTGACCATAAACTGCTGTTGGCATAAGTCATTGGCTTCTTTGTATTTCCCTTCGAAGAGCAAAGCCCGCATCTGTGCGATCAGTTCGGGTCCGTTTAGATTTTCATCCGGTAGTGGAGGCCCTTCCCAGATAGAATTTTCATTCAATACCAGCTGCTCATCAATACCACCAAAGACCATGGCGCCAAGCCGGCCGTTGCCGATGGGGATGGCTTCGGTCCAAACACTCGCAGGTTTGTCATACCAAAATGATTCACTATGTCGCTGCCTGAGGTTCTCCGATATGTTGGGTTCTTGGCTGCATGAAAGGCAACACAGCCATACCACAGCACCAAGGGGGACAAGAAGTCTCATTTATTTGACAGTATGGTATATTTTAGCCACGATCTTCCATTCGCCCTTGAGTTTGTACAAAGACTGATAATCGACGAATTTTAATTTTCCATTAACGTAGAAGTCAATTTTGGCCACTGCAGCAATTCCTGTGACATCCACCATCGGTATCTTAATCTTGACCTTGTCGTTCCCCTTTTTAGGCAGCCGTCCATCAGCCAGTTTCTTTTCATTTCCGGCCTTCCAGTCTTTCAGGTGATAGCGGTACATTTCTCCTTCACCATTGATGCCTAACATCTCAAAATCAGGGTGGAAGCCTTTATCTATTTTGGCTACATCGCCTTCATTCAACAAGCCATCCTGATAGGCCATTACAATGGTCTTTTTAATGGCTTCTTTCTCTTTTTTATTGTTTTCCTGTGCCTGTACGACGATGCCGAAGGCAAGCAGGACGGTTAGTGATAAAATTATTTGTTTCATGGTTTACCCCCGAACCCCCCTTATACAGGGGGGCTCTGTTGTTAAGTTATTCTATAAATCCTCTGTTTCTCATTAAGGCTGTGATGTCGGGTTCACGTCCCCTGAATTTGACAAACATTTCAGTTGGGTCGGCAAATCCATTTTTGGCCAGTATGTTTTCGCGGAATGATTTGGCTGTTTCCTGATCGAAGAGTGAGGTTTCTTTGAAAGCCTCAAAAGCGTCATGATCAAGAACAGCTGACCATTCATAACTGTAGTATCCGGCATCGTAGCCGCCGGTAATGTGGGTGAAGTAGGTTGAATGGTAGCGTGGTTCGATTTCAGGGATCAATCCTATTTCGTCGAGCAATTCTTTTTCAAATGTGGGCACATCGACTAGCTCATCGGTTTTCAGATTGTGATAGGCCATATCGAGGTAGCATGCAGCCAGGAATTCAGTCGAAGTGAAACCCTGGTTAAAGACACTACTTTTTTGCATTTTCTCAATGAGGGCATCCGGAATTGGCTCGTCGGTTTGGTAGTGGCGTGCATAAGATTTGAGTACCTCAGGCTCCGCGGCCCAATGTTCCATAATCTGGCTTGGGAGCTCAACAAAGTCGCGCGCCCTATAGCTGGCACCCAAGGTGTTTTCAGCAAATAAAACGTCGAGCACATGACCGAATTCATGGAAGAGGGTCAATGCTTCATCCATACTCAAAAGGGCAGGTTTGTCGCCAGAGGGTGGTGTGAAATTGCATACCATCGTTACATGTGGGTGGATTTCTTTGCGTTTGACCACTTTGTGTCCCCGGTAGGCTCCACACCAGGCACCTTGACGCTTACTAACTCTTGGGTAATAATCCATATAGAGGATTCCGAGATGTGAGCCATCGTTGTCAAAGGCTTCAAAAACCATCGCGTCTTCATGTGGACGTGGCATATCGAACAATTCTTCGAAAGTGATACCGAAAAGTTTATTGGCAACATCAAATGCACCATCGCGCACATTCTCAAGCTTGAAATAGGGGCGCATCTCACTTTCATCCAGGTCATATTTCGCTTTACGCAATTTCTCAGTATAATACCACCAGTCATGAGCGGCTAATTTGAAATCACCACCTTCGGCATCAATCATGGCCTGCATTTCTTCACGGTCTCTGATTGCTGCATTGATAGCTGGTTCCCATACCTGATCAAGGAGATCAAACACATTCGATGCCTTCTTAGCCATACGGCTTTCCATCACCATGTCTGCATGTGTTGGGTAACCGAGTAATTGAGCTTTCTGTGCACGAATGCTCATGATCTTTGCCAAATTTTCTTCATTGTTGTATTCGTTTTCAGTGCGACCTCTCCAAAGCCAACCTGCATACACTTTCTCGCGCAATTCACGGTTCTCAGCAAATTGCAGAAAGGGAATCCAACTGGGTTTTTGGGCGGTAAACACCCACTTGCCAGGCATCCCAGCGGCCTCAGCATCACGAGAAGCCGCATCGATTGATGATTGAGGTAAACCTTTGAGGTCAGCCTCATTTTCAACAACCAGTTTAAAATTGTTGGTCTCAGCCAGAACATTTTGGCCAAAATTGACAGCAAGAACCGACTGCTCCTGGTTCAATTGCTTCATGATCTCTTGCTTGTCGGGAGGCAAAAGGGCACCACTTCGCACAAAGCCCTTATACATATTTTCCAGAATATAGGCCTCTTCCTCAGTTAGCTTGATGTCATCTTTTTGCTCATAGATGGTTTTAACCCGTTCGAATAGTTTTGGGTTGAGATTGATTTCGTCGCTATGTGCAGCCAGCTTGGGTGAAACTTCAAGCTGAATTTTCTGTAATTCCTCGTTCGTATTGGCACCGCTAAGGCCGAAAAATACATACGACACCTTGTTCAGCAAGTCGCCAGTATTATCCAACGCCCGAATGGTGTTTTTAAACGTGGGTTTCTTGTTGTTGTTGATGATTTCATCTACTTCCTTTTTGTGACGCTTCATGCCTTCTTCAAAAGTCGGCATGTAATGCTCAGTTTCAATCAAATCAAATGGAGGTACCTCAAAAGGGGTTTCGTACTTCAGAAAAAATGGATTATCGGCAAATTCTTCAGGTACCGGCTCAGTATTTTGGCAGGCACTCATACCGATTCCAACGATTGTCATAATGATGATGAGTTTTTTATGCATAATATTTGGGTTAGTTTTTTCGTCCTATTGATTGAGCCATGTTTAGCCAGTAGTGCCACGTTCAATGTGGCTAGTCCTCAGTCCTCAGTCCTTAGTCTTCAGCAAGACCTAAGTCTTAAGTCTTAATTCTTGAATCTGATTTGGGTCCCCCGATCAAGTCAGGGGCAAGCCTGGGTCTTGGGTCTTATATAGCTCCAAATATACAATTATCGATTCAAACAGACCATTAGTCGAAAATGTATCAGTACTTTTGAATATATAGCTAGCTTTAAACAAAAAACCATGAAACCTGGAATTCTTTTCCTTTGCCTGAGCCTCGTATGTATTTCTCTCAACGCTCAGGAGGAGGCCGTATTGACCAAGGCCACCGAAGCACCTGAAATTGATGGCGTATTGGATGATCAGGCCTGGCGAACCGCAAACAAATTCACCAATTTCAAGTCATTCATTCCTGATTTTGGCAAAGCGATGCCCGAGAAGACTGAGGCCTACATCACTTACGATGAGGAGAATATGTATTTCGCATTCAAGTGTTATGATTCAGAGCCGGATAAAATCGTATCTGCCATTCGCAACCGGGATGATATTCGCAATGAAGACTGGATTTGTGTTAACCTGGATACACACAATGACAAACAGGTTATTACTGCACTGTATGTGAATGCCCTTGGTATCCAGATGGATGCTCGCTATGCGGCGGGCAAGGAAGATCCGAGTGCTGACTTTGTTTGGTACAGTGCTGGACAAATTAATGATGAGGGTTATTGTGTTGAAATGAAACTACCATTGAAAAGTATTCGCTTCGGGGATACAGAACCTGTGAAGATGGGAGTGATTCTTGAACGCAAAATATCGCGGCATTCTATCCAGGGTATGATTCCTGAGATGGATCCTGAACAAGGCTATGCTTTTCAGAATCAGATGCTAATTTTATCTATGTCGGGGGTAAAGCACTACAAATTGTTTGAAGCGATTCCAGCTTTCACGTATGCATACCGAAATAGCCGTGAGAAGGGTGATTGGAAAGGTGCGATTCACACCCCAGATCCCAGCCTGACACTGAAATACGGCATTACCTCAGATCTGATATTAGATGCAACTGTGAATCCCGACTTCAGTCAGGTTGAGGCTGATGCTGGACAGATTGATGTCAATCTGCGCTATGATGTCTACTACCCCGAGAAACGACCATTTTTCCTGGAGGGTGCTGAAAAGCTTTTTGTTGCGGGCACCCGGACCTATGATGCCGACCCGATGTACCTTATGGTTAATACACGAACGATTGTTAATCCCTTATTGGGAGCCAAGTTCAGCGGAAAGATTAACGACAACAACGATTTCACGCTGATGTACACAATGGATGAGCTACAAAGCGATGAGAAAAGTCTCTGGCACAGACCGGTAAATCAAATTCCAATCCTGCGATACAAACGCAGCTTCAACGGAGATTCTTATCTAGGGATTCTCTACACGGGAAGTGAAGGAGATGAAGGGTATAATCGGGTGTATGGTGCTGATGGACAAATCAGGTTAAACAAATCTACACTGCTCGATTTTAATGGTTTCAGGTCGTATTCTTCTGGTGATAGTGATCAGAAAATAGGTCATGCCGCCAGCGTCTATTTACACAACGATACCCGTAATTTCGAATATGGATTGATCGTAAAAGACCTTCACAAAGATTTTCAGACCAACGCCGGTTTTATTCGTAGAACCGGGATCTCTCAGTTCGGCGGCCGACTTTTGCCAAAATTCTATACCGAGTCTTCCATTTTCAAGCGTTTTGACGTGGAATTATTTGGTCTGGGTGGCTATGATAAGATCTATGGGATGTGGGAGCATTTCTCTTTTGCATCGGTAATGGCCTATCTGGGGGGAACTTCAATAGTGAAAATGAAGTACTACAACAAATCTGAGATCTATTTGGGCGAGCGCTTCAACACGGGTGGTTTCCACACCTTGGCCCTGACCCAGATTGGTGATTGGTTCTCGGGTACTGTTTTACATCGTTTTAATAACGCCATTTACTACTCAAGTGATCCCTTTGCCGGACGCATGCATCGACTGGCTGTTGCCTTATCTTTTCAACCAATGACCAAACTGAATCTGGATCTGTCGTTTCTTTACACCGATTTCAAACGGGCCGATAACCGTGAGCAGGTTTATACTTATCCAATTGAACGGCTCAAGCTGACCTATCAGTTTAATAAATACCTGTTTGTCAGGGGAATATTAGAGTACAACGGATACCGAAAGTCATTACTCACCGATTTCCTGGTGTCGTTTAATTACATCCCGGGAACCGTATGCTATGTGGGCTATGGTTCGCTGTACGATTCAATCAACCTGGTAGGTGAACGGCCTTTCAGACCTGATCAACCCTATGATATGGATCGAGGATTTTTCCTGAAATTGTCTTATTTATTCAGGAGATAATTCCACAACATCACCCGATTATCATACAGGGTAGGAATGATCAACACCTGATCTTCTTCAACCCATTTGAAATCGGCTAAATTGATGCCGGGTGTTCTGGTATTCAATATTTCTTCTACCCTACCGGATGGGTCCATCTCGTACAAACTACCCTGCCAGTCGCCGAAGAGGATGTGTCCGGATGCTGTTACCTGGATGCCATCCATTACAGCCCCCGGGAAGACGGTGTGTAAAACCTGGCTCTCCTGGTCTTGGAGATCAACCGATAGCAGTGCCGGGTAGCCTGAACAGCCTACTAAAATGCGGTCTTTCTGAACATACAATCCATTGGGTTGAATGAGAGCCCCGCCTTGCATCCAAACGATGGCCTGATCATTTGCAATTTTATAAATCACATTTCGCCGGCTATCAGATACATAATACTCGTCCTTCTCCGCATGCCCTGTAATGTCATTCGGGAACAAGGCCCCGGGCAGGGCAATGCGTCGCAGAATCTTGCCGGTTTCAGTATTGACGACCGCCACATTCTGACGTTCGACAACAAATAATTCATTCCCATCAAGGAATAATCCGGTAGGGGAAAACAAACCCACGGCCCAGTCTTTATTAATCAATTCACCTTCAGCCGAAATGAGTGAGATGGATTCTGTGGGCCTTCTCAGATTATTGGAGACATAGATCACCTGCCGGATGGGATCGTATTCTGCCGATTCTGGATAGTCAAGTTGTTTATCTAGTTCCCATTGCATGGATAAGTGTGGACTGTGGTCAATGCTTTCGGATTCGACGACCTGAAAGCCCCATCCACCCATGTTTTCGCCAACCATGAGCAGGAGCTCATTGTCTCCAGCAAGCAGAGGAAGTTGAATCTCATCATTGTAGCCAATCACACCTGAGAATCCTGGATCTCGACTTCTGAAAGCGCTGTTACCGGTAAAAATAGCCTGGCCATTGAGGAAAACAGTGACAAAGTCACTGTAGCCAACGCTGATGCGTTTAACACCAGCTTCCTGGGCAAATAGACTTGTTTTAGCCAGCGACCAGCCGGGCTGAACGGGATTTCTGGTCAATTCACGGGTCAGATTAACCAGCCCCGATGGATCGGCCAGCACCTTTTTCCATTCAAGAGATTTTGTGATCACTTCATCAGGTAGGGTATAGGGATCGACCAGGTTACCTGTAATGGGCGTGCTAATTTCCCACACTTTTATAATACCGGGAACAGGCGGTTTTGGCGTACTTGGCTCCAGTTTGGGATCGTCACTGGAGTAGGAGAAATTGGCGAAATAGGCCGTACCATTGGATGGACCATAGCCCCCAATTCGGCCCCCTTTTACGGCTTGTTCCAGCTGATGGATGACCAGGCTAGCCTGAGGCCTGTCACCAACGTAAACCTGTGCTTTCGAACCGGATACCTCAATTTTCAATTGTACCCATTCTTTGGCCGGCATCACAACTTCTTTGGTATAGCCCTCGCCATGATACAGCTGCCAGCAGCTCACATTGTGAAACACCGGTGTGTATTGCAGGGCATCGAAGTGCATGCCATCCAGTTTATGTGGTCGTATGTAAAACAACTCATAGTTGCCCCCATCCTGCATCCTGAAAAAGATACCAGGGAAAGAGCGCTGACCGGTGACGAAAACATCAACTTCAATGGTACCATTCAGAAATTCGACATCTTTCAGCATTGCATTCCCCATGTAGGCTTGCTGACCTTCTTTTTCGATGGCCTGGCCACCCATAAGTTGCCAGTTATCAGTGGTAAAGGGGATGGTTTGAGCCTGCAAACCAAAAACGGTCAAAAAGACTAGGCATATAAGAATAATCTGTTGTTTGTTCATGATTTAGGCTTTGAAGTAAAGATAGCAAATCCAGGCTTCCGCTTTGCCTCTCGCACTTCCACATTTTCCATCTACTCTATTATATTTGCGAATCAAATTGGTTGAAGTGGACTCAATTCGAAACATCGGTATCCTGGCGCATGTAGATGCGGGCAAAACAAGCCTTACCGAAAATCTCCTGTTTGCCGGGGGTGTAACAAGAACCATGGGATCTGTTGATCGGGGGACCGCCCTGACTGACTCACTGGCGGTTGAACGCCAACGTGGGGTATCGGTACGATCAGCTGCAAACACCCTAATGTGGAAAGGTCATCAAATCAATCTGATAGACACACCAGGTCATACCGATTTCTTCGGAGAAGTGGATCGGGTGCTGAGTGTACTTGATGCCGCTATAATCCTGGTTTCAACGGTAGAAGGCCTGCAATCATCTCTTTATTTACTCACTGAAGCCCTGCGCTATTATCAAGTTCCGGTGATGCTATTCCTGAACAAAATTGACAGACCCGGGTCTGATTTTGAACAGATCGTTGACCAACTAGACCGTGAACTCGGTTTGCAGCCCTTCGTGGTCAATGAGCCAAGGGATGAGGGAAGCTCCGATTGCCAGATCAATCATTCACCAGAAGCTCACCTCCATGAACGCAATATGGAGGCCATAGCCGATCTCAATGAATCCTTTTTAAACCAGTATCTTGAAGGGCACCTTCCGGATGAAAGAACCATACAAAATCTGATAGCCCGATATACAAGCTCACGGCAACTTTGTCCGGTATTCTCTGGATCGGCCAAATATTCGCTGGGAATCACAGAATTATTGGATGGCATAATCGACTATTTACCTCCCGCTAAATCTGAGTCCACCGCATTATCCGGCAGGGTATTTAAAATAGAATTCGATAAGGTACAAGGGCGGCTGGTACATGTGAGATTGTTTTCAGGGGAGCTGAAAACCCGAGATCTGGTTTTTAATCAACGCCTGAATAAGACCGAGAAAGTGTCACAGATTAAGAGGTGCAGCGGAAACAAGCTAGTCGATATCGGAAGTCTCACAGGTAGCGATATTGGCGTGATCTGTGGCTTTACCGAAGCACATCCGGGTGATGTGATCGGTGATCAGGATGTGGGTCGTGCCCCCAAGACCTTTCAGGAACCGGTTTTACAAACCAAAATTAAACCGGTTCAGAAAGCCCAGACATCAGCACTGGCTCAGGCACTTGAAATCATGACCATCGAGGATCCTCTAATTGGTTTTGAATGGTACCGAAAAGAAGATGAAATGGTGCTGAAACTGATGGGAGCGGTTCAGGAAGAGATTGTACTGGCCATCCTGGAAGAACGTTTTCAGGTGGAGGCTAGTTGTGAGGCCACTACCGTTATTTATAAAGAAACACCCTTGACCAGGGCAAGTGGTTATGTCGAGTATACGATGCCAAAACCCTGCTGGGCTGTGATGATATTCGAGATTGAACCCCTGCCTGCCGGATCAGGAGTTGTGTATGAATCTACTTTGAGTGTCGATAAGATTCACCGCAAGTACCAAAATGAAGTAGAAGAAACAGTGCCGATAGCCTTAAAACAAGGAATCAAGGGATGGGAGGTAACCGACGTGAAGATCACCCTGGTCGAAGGAGAGGATCATACCATGCATTCGAGACCCGGTGATTTCATTCTGGCGACCCCCATGGGTGTCTTGCGTGCCCTGGAGAAAGCCGGCTCAACCTTGCTCGAGCCCATGTACGATTACACGCTACATTTTCTTGAAGGCCACTTGGGGGCTGTTACCAGCGAACTCACCAAAATCAGGGCCAGCTTTGAACCCCCGATTTTCGATGGAGAAGAAGTCAGGCTAAACGGTCAGATGCCAGTCGCCACTTCACAAGACTTTCCCCTTAAACTCAATTCCCTTTCCAGCGGCCGCGGAAGAATACGCCTGCAGTTCGGTGGTTATCAACCTTGTGCTGATGAAGATGGCGAAACCAGAGCCTACCGGGGCGTGAACCCCCTCGACGAAAGCCTTTGGATTCTGCACAAAAGAGGAGCCTACAAATCACATGAACGCTAGTTGCTTCCCTGCGCATGCTTGTACA
>CAYUGX010000010.1:0-36986 GCA_964444375.1 uncultured Porphyromonadaceae bacterium
GAAACGCCGATTCCCGGGACCGCGCACGGGCAATCGTAGGATTTTATACTATCGTATCATTTCGTGGTAGGGGTTGAAAATTTTCAACCCGTACATTTTTACCCATATTTTATCACGTGCACCCAATTTCATATTAAAATTTGTTAAATCTCAATGATTTAAACAATTGATGCCTATTTTTATTTTTCTAAACATTTTTGAAAAATCCTCTACTATGAAAAGATTCGCACTCTTATGTTTGACCCTATTTTCATTTACACTGATTTTCGGGCAAAAAGCAGATTTTCGTGCGGCTGAGAAATTCAGCTCTGAGAATCTCAGGAAAACGGTGGGAAGCACCTCTGTAAGAGCTAATTGGCTCAAAGACAGTGACAAATTTTGGTACTCTTACAAGACCGGTGATGGCAACTTCTACTACCTGGTTGATCCGGCTAAGAAGTCAAAAGATTTCCTCTTTGATAACAACTATCTGTGCTCGGAAGTCAATCAGAAAATCAACAAAATTCTCAATCCCCTGAATCCAGGAATTAAAAATTTGAAATTCAAAGACGAAAATGATGCTTTCAATTTCGAAGTTGACAGTTTCAAATTTGAGTATAACCTGGAAACGAAGGTGATAACTATCGTGGATACCGTTGACGCAAAGGCGGAGAGTAAAAAACGGAGAGAAGACGCCTGGAAGGGCTACAATAAAGATTCAACCTGGATTGTGTTTGCCAAGCAGTACAATCTGTATCTGATGAAGGCTGACGACCCCGACAGCACTGAATATCAACTAACTACAGATGGTGAAAAGTATTATTCTTTTGGGGGTGGATATCGCAATGAAGAGGATACTTCAAAAGTAAAAAGGCAGCGTGCCTATGTGACCTGGCTCGAAAACAATGAAAAGTTCGTAGTCACTCGCCGCGACTCAAGAAAGGTAAAAGATCTTTGGGTACTTAACGTACTGAAGAAACCACGACCTGAACTGGAAACTTACAAATATGCCATGCCGGGAGATGAATTTGTGCCACAGTCTGAGCTTTGGATATTTGATGTGAATACAAAGAAGGGTATTCAGCCAGATGTTTCAAAATACAAAGATCAAACCTTCTCTGTATACCCAATCAAAGAGCGGTCAGATCAAATCTATTTTACCCGTAAAGACCGAACTTGCGCTTTCCAGGATGTTTGTGTTATTGACACTGAAACAGGCGAAGTGAAGGAACTATTTTCTGAGACTGATGAGCCTTATTGGCACTCAAACAGCCGTTTGTATGTAGTGAATAGCGGAGAAGATCTGCTGTGGTGGTCAGAAAGAACAGGCTGGGGTCAATACTACTTGTATGACAAGGATGGCAACTTCAAAAATGCCATTACGAAAGGAAATTTTGTTGCTGGAAGAATCACGAGAATTGATACCGTTGGACGTGAATTGTTCTTTTCGGGTACTGGCCGGGAGCCAAATATCGATCCCTATTATTACATGAGCTACAAAGTTGCCTTTGACGGCAGTGGATTCAAACTGTTGACTCCAGAAGACGCTACCCACAGTATAAGTTTGGCCAAGTCGAATGACTATTTTGTAGACACGTATTCAAGAGCCGATCTGGCACCCAAGTCGGTGTTGAGAGACACAAAAGGAAATTTGCTGATGGAGCTAGAAGAAACCGATCTTCGACGGCTGTACGAAACTGGATGGCAAATGCCAGAGCGTTTTACTGTTAAGGCCGTAGATGGAGTTACCGACCTTTATGGGGTCATGTGGAAGCCGCTTAACATGAAAGAAGGGTGTAAATATCCGATAATCAATTATGTCTATCCAGGTCCCCAGGTCGAATCCTTCTCCATGCCCTGGAGTTCAACAGGACGGGGCGGTATGTCAATGGCTCAATTGGGTTTTGTGACTGTCGCCATGGGTCACCGGGGTGGAAGTCCGCTTCGGAGCAAGTATTATCACACCTATGGCTACGATAATTTACGTGATTATGCCCTGCCGGATGATAAATATGGATTGGAACAACTGGCAGATCGATACGATTTTATTGATATAACACGTGTTGGTATCCATGGGCATTCAGGTGGTGGATTCATGTCAACAGCTGCCATTCTTACTTATCCAGATTTCTATGACGTTGCGGTTTCCTCAGCCGGTAACCACGACAACAACATTTACAACCTCTGGTGGGGTGAAACGCATCATGGAGTGAAAGAAGTCAAAACTAAAGTTAAGAGTAAGAAGAAAGACAAAGAAGAAGAAGAAGAAACCGAGAAGGAAGGATATCCCTGGTATGATGAGGATAGCGTGAAGCAAGATGAATATAAGATCACATTCAAGTCTAAAGTGCCCGCTAACCAGGATTTGGCAAAGAACCTGAAAGGTCATTTGATGCTGGTTCATGGAGACATTGACAACAACGTTCATCCGGGTGGAACTACCCGTGTTGCTGATGCCTTAATTGCTGCTGGAAAACGCTTCGATTATATGGTCATGCCTGGTCAACGACATGGTTTTGGCAAATACAGTAAATACAAAGAGAGAATGATGTGGTATTATTTCGCTGAGCATCTGCTTGGAGATTACCGAAATAATGTGGAGATTTATCATCCAGACGAGGACTAAGATTTTCTTTAAATAAATAATCCCGGGCTCTGCGCTTTCCAGGCGATAGGCCCGGGATTTTTTTATCCTTTAAAACCGTTCACCAGGTGGCTTCCGTCACAAAAAGGTTGGTTTTTCGACGCGCCACATCGGCACAATGCCGCCTGTTCAAGACTTGGAATTTCTTTGCCCTGACCATCCGCAATTTCAAATTTGCCTTTTACAATAGCGGGTCCATTTTCAATCACGGTTATGGTGGCAGAGGGAGCACTTGGTACCTTTTCAGGTGATTTAGGCCGATTCATACTCCGTTCGACCTCTTCTTCGGTTAATTCATTATTAAACTTCCAGGTAAGGGCATCAGTCGGACACTCATCCACGATTCTGATGATATCATCTGTGGGGGCTGCATCCATATTCACCCAGGGTCGTTTTGATGGATCAAATACCTTACGGAGTTTCATGAAACAGATGGTGGCATGAATGCAATCATCGGGTTTCCAAAAAACCGTGATTTCTCCATTGGTATAATCTCTATCGTCGGGGTTGCTCATGACTTACAGTTTTCTGATTTTAATATTTCTAAAACTGATTACACCGCCATGGTCTTGCAATGCAATATGACCCTCTTTGTACTTCCCATACCCATCTGCATTCTTCCATTTAGAATTGTTTTTCATCTCGTACCATTCATCTGTCCACATTTCATATTCAACCACTTTCCGACCATTCAGGAAATGAATCACCTGGGGTCCTTTAACAATAATACGGGCAGTATTCCATTCATCCAAGGTTTTCACCTGGCCAAATCTTGGTGGGTGAACATCATAATTGGCACCCGACAGGTGAACTCCCTTGGCCTTCGGTGAGCCTACATCATCCAATATCTGGTATTCTGGTCCAGTCATGTATACTGTACCATATTCCGGTCCTTCTTTGACATGAAAGAAGATGCCTGAATTTCCATTTTCACTAACCTTCCATTCCAAATAGAGTTCAAAATCTTTGTATTGCTCCTTGGAGATGATATCACCGCCTTGTCCGCGTCCCAGACCAAGAGCAACCATGGCATGCCCTTGTACTGCCCAGCCCTGCACACCTTCTTTTTTAAAGTTTCTCCATTTTTCCATGGATTCACCATCAAAGAGCAATTCCCAGCCCTCATCAATCTCGACCTGAGTAAGCTTGTTCAGATGTTGGGCCTGTGCGGTAAAGGCAAGCATGAGCATAACCAGTGCAAATAAAGTAGTAATCTTTTTCATGTGTTTGAATGTTGTATTGTGGTAAAGATAGTGATTGTGCTATATTTATTGATTATTTCAGGTTTATGAAACCTCCCGTACTAACACAGATTGGCGAACGCACATCGAGGCGTTCCTTTCAACCAAAGCCACTTGAAGAATCGATACGTAGCCGTATTCAGCAAATGCTAGATGAAAACATAAAAGGACCCTTTGGCAATCGATGTTCTTTTAGGCTTATTGAACGATTTGATGACCAGAACAAACGGTACAAACTGGGTACCTATGGATTTATTCAAGGTGCACAATATTTTATTGTCGGCATGGTGAAGGTAGCTCCTATGGCCTTTGTTGATTATGGTTTTCTATTGGAAAAAATCATTCTTGAATTGACCGAAATGGGCTTGGGCACCTGCTGGCTTGGGGGGACTTTTGATCGTTCAGAATTTGCCAAAGCTGTGCACCTCGAAGAAGGATGGTTGATTCCGGCCATCACTCCGGTTGGATATGCTACAGCCAACAGAAGTATTGGAGATTCACTCATTCGTTTTGGAGCAGGATCGAAAAAACGAAAGAACTGGGAGGAGTTATTCTTTGATCAGCATCCGACAAGTCCTTTAACCGAATCAGACGCAGCGGGGGCTAGACACTGTCTAGAAGCAGTCAGACTGGCCCCGTCTGCCTCGAACAACCAACCCTGGCGGGTAATAAGAAGGGATAATTACCTGGATTTCTATCTGGAGCGCAAACCCGGGTACCGGAAACTATTTAGTGCCGTTGATCTTCAGATGGTCGACATGGGTATTGCTTTGTGTCATTTTGAGCTCCAAGCGAAAGAAACAGGAACAATTATTGCATGGAAGAAACGGAATGAGAATCCCCAGGTTTTTGACTGGGAATACATCATTTCAACTGTTCAACCCCAATAATAAAACGTATTTATGTCAATTCTTCGTGTCATATTGGCCATATTGTTCCCTCCCCTTGCCGTACTGGACCAGGGTTGTGGCTCAGTTCTGATTGTATTTTTACTGACTCTGGCCGGGTGGGTTCCTGGTGTGATTGCTGCGCTGGTGATTGTGAACCGGGAAAGGCCCGGGCCCTATAGAAGAAGATAAATCCTGTACCATGAGAGTTGTTATTCAACGCGTTTCAAAAGCTGCGGTATCGGTTGAAAACCGAATTGTTTCATCAATTGGGCCGGGTATGCTAATTCTGATCGGCATAGAAAATGAAGACGGTAGTGAAGACATTCAGTGGTTAAGTAACAAGATTATCGGCTTGCGCATTTTTGATGATGATGAGGGGGTCATGAACCGTTCGGTTAAAGACATTGATGGAGATATCATTGCTGTGAGTCAGTTTACCCTCCACGCAAGAGTAAAAAAGGGATTCAGACCCTCCTACATTGACGCGGCACCACCAGCGGTGTCAGTCCCCCTATACGAACAATTTGTCAGACAATTAGAAGCCGATCTGGGTAAATCAGTAGGCATGGGGGTTTTTGGAGCCGAAATGACCGTAGACCTTTGCAATGATGGTCCGGTGACCATCCTCATTGATTCAAAACAAAAGAAATGACTATACAAGATGCCCAAGAGCAGGTTGACCGCTGGATAAAAACCTATGGGGTCCGCTATTTTTCTGAACTAACCAATATGACCATTTTGGTTGAAGAAGTAGGTGAACTGGCCCGGATCATGGCCAGAACCTATGGCGATCAATCAACCAAAGAATCTGAAAAACCGTTCGCTTTGGCAGATGAGATGGCAGATATTCTGTGGGTACTGTTGTGTTTAGCCAATCAAACCGGTGTGGACCTGACCAAGGCTTTTGAATCCAACCTGAAAAAGAAAACCGATCGTGACCACCTCCGTCATAAGAACAATAAAAAACTGCAACATGGATCAGATCAATAAGCAATTATCAGCCTACCAGGCTGGTGAAACGAACGAAGAAGTAAAAAATCGGTATACAGCCCTTATCCGGAAGGAAGATAAATACGACAGTAAAAAGCTTATTCCCTTTTTATTTTCATGCATGGACCTGACCAGCTTGAATACATTTGATAACCGGGCCACAGCAGTATCGCTTTGCGAGAAGATTAGCGATTTAAGTAAACGTTACAATCAATTTGGTCATGTGGCTGCGGTATGCGTCTATCCGCCTCTTGTTGCTACTGTGAAAGAAAATCTCCCTTTTATGGATATTCAATTGGCAGCTGTTGGGGCTGGATTTCCCTCATCACAAACCTTTCTGTCGGTCAAGCTGGCTGAATGTGAATTGCTGGTATCCAAGGGGGCTACTGAAATTGATATCGTCATGCCTGTTGGCCAATTTTTAGCCGGTGCCTATCAGGTTGTTTTTGATGAAATTGCCTTGATAAAGCATGCCATAGGCCAAACCCACCTCAAGGTTATCCTTGAGACGGGCTTGCTCCAAGATGCTGAACAGATTAGACAGGCTAGTTTGTTGGCAATGGAAGCGGGGGCCGATTTCATTAAAACCTCGACCGGAAAGGTATCTCCAGCCGCAACTCCTCAAGCTGTGATGGTCATGACCAGGGCCATTGCTGATTATCATAAAAAAACCGGTAAACAAGTGGGAATAAAGCCCGCGGGTGGGATTTCAACATTAGCAGATGCTCTGCCCTATTACCGAATTGTCGAAACAGAGCTAGGCAACGATTGGTTAAACCCAGGCCTATTCAGAATTGGTGCATCGAGACTGGCAAATGCATTGCTTAGCGAGTACTACCAGGATGAAATCTTGCACTTCTAAGCAAACCTGATCAAAATCATAACTTCTGTTATCGCGCTAACGATACGGCTAGTTTAAATATTTATATATTTGCATTTGTATGTGAATGATGTAAAAATGAAAGTTCAAAGCTTACAACCCGAACAATTGGAAAAGGCTGCAACGATGTTAAAAGCCATCGCTCATCCCATGCGAATTGCGATCATATCTTTTCTTGAAGATGGCCGTAAACTAACTGTAACTGAGATTCATGAGAAGTTAAAGCTAGAACAGTCAACCACCTCTCATCATTTGGGCATTTTGAAGGATAAAGGAGTTTTAGCCAGCCAACGTGAAGGAAAGAACACCTATTATTTTTTAAAGCATGAACGATTGAGTAACATTGTAGAGTGTATTTCACACTGTGCGTGTTAAACTCTTCGTGTGATTGGTTGTATTTTTTAGTACAACAAAAATCGTTCGCTTATGTCCACTGTCAGAGTTACAAAAATCTTCAGATTTGAAATGGCGCATGCCCTGTGGGGGTATGATGGCTTATGCAAAAACATTCATGGTCATTCTTACATTCTCAGGGTAACTGTTTCAGGAACGCCTATTTCAAACATGGAACACCTCAAAGAGGGGATGGTCATTGATTTTGGCGACTTAAAGCGAGTAGTCAAACAACACATTGTTGATGTATACGATCACGCGGTGGTCTTAAACAAACGGGCACCGGTCGCTCATTTTCATCAGGTTGATGAAATGTTTGAACGTCATCATTATACAGATTTCCAACCAACTGCAGAAAACATGGTGATTTACTTCGCAGCCATTCTGAATAGGGAATTACCTGAGGCGGTCAAGCTAGAATCCGTTGTTCTTTACGAAACGGCCAATAGCTATGCAGAGTGGTTGGCCAGTGACAACTAATCATGGAAAAAAGACTATTCCTGCTGGATGCATACGCATTGATTTATCGTTCATACTATGCATTTATAAAGAACCCACGCATCAATTCAAAGGGCCTGAATACATCGGCCGTTTTTGGATTTACCCTAACGCTGGATGAGATACTCCGCAAAGAAAAGCCCACTCACATTTCGGTGGTGTTTGATCCGCCAGGGCCTACTTTCAGGCATGAATCCTATGCAGAATACAAAGCCAACAGGCCCCCAATGCCTGAAGATCTAAGGAGCTCTTTGCCCTACATCAGGGAGGTAATCAAGGCCTTCAATGTGAATCAGGTTGAGGTTAGTGGATTTGAGGCGGATGATGTCATTGGAACCCTGGCAAAAAAAGCCGAGTTAGCCGGATTTGATGTTTATATGATGACTCCGGATAAGGATTATGGACAACTTGTCTCGGAGCGAATCCGAATGTATCGGCCGCGACGTGGAAAGGAAGATCCAGAGGTGTTAGGCAAGAACGAGATTTGCAGAAATTTTAAGATATCCGATCCCATTCAAGTCATTGATGTGCTGGCGCTCTGGGGAGACACGGCAGACAACATACCCGGGGCTCCCGGAATTGGAGAAAAGGGGGCCAAAGACCTGATCAGTCACTATGGAAGCATTACTGGAATCTATGAGCACCTGGATGAGTTTAAAGGCAAGCGTAAAGAAAATCTGATCAATTTCAAGGATCAAATTGACCGGGCAAAATGGCTGGTAACCATAAAGACGGATGTAGACATTGACTTCAATCCGGCCGATCTAGAAGTGACAAATCCCGACCTGGAGGGTTTGTCCAATTTGTTTGCCACCCTGGAGTTTAACACACTCAAAAACCGCATTTTAGCAGATTACGGAATTGCAGCTCCTCCTGAAGCCCAAGAAAGCAGCGCAGTTCAAGGCAGCTTGTTTGCCACTGGAGAAATTGAAATCGAAGACGAGGAGCACCTGTCAACATTGGCTTCTACTGAAGCCGATTACCAATTGGTTGATGATGAACAATCGATCAAAGGTCTGGTCAACGACGTGATGAGTCAATCCGAGTTCTGTTTCGACACTGAAACGACAGGCATTAATGCTTTATCAGCCGAGTTAGTGGGGCTTGCAATTGCTGTAAAGCCTAAACAGGCTTTTTACATCCCTTTTCCTGAGGACCAGGTGATCACAAAGGAACGACTCGAGTGGTTGCGACCACTCTTTGAAAACACGTCACAAGTCAAAATCGCACAGAACCTGAAATATGATGCTCAGGTGCTTGCCAATTATGGGATCGCAGTACAGGCACCGACCTTCGACACCATGTTGGCTCATTATCTACTCGAGGCCGATATGCGCCATAATTTGGATGATTTGGCCAGGCACTATTTGTCTTACAAAATGGTCTCGATTAGTGAGTTGATAGGTGAAAAAGGCAAGGCTCAGAAAAGTATGCGATCGGTACCCCTGGAACAGCAGGTACCCTATGCAGGTGAAGATGCAGATATCACGCTGCAACTGAAATCAGTTTTCGCCCGGCAATTGAAAGATCACGATCTGGTCGAATTATTCGAGCAAATTGAGATGCCACTGGTTCCTGTTCTGGCTGCCATGGAAAGAGATGGGATACGGATGGACCCTTCATCTTTGGATGACTTCAGAGAAGAACTCAGGCGAGACATCATAAAGCTCGAAGCCGATATAATTGAATTGGCAGGGGTTCAGTTTAATATTGGGTCTCCTAAGCAGTTGGGTGAAATCTTGTTTGATCACTTAAAAATAGATCCCCATGCCAAGCGGACTAAAAGCAAGCAATATTCAACAGCAGAGGATGTATTAACCAAACTGGCAGGCAAGCATCCAATTGTTAACAAGGTGCTAACTTACAGGGGGTTGAGGAAGTTGTTAAACACCTATGTCGACACCTTGCCCAGCCTGGTCAATCCAGAAACCGGAAAAATACACACCTCATTCAATCAGGCGGTGGCCGCAACGGGCAGGTTAAGCAGCATTAATCCAAATCTGCAGAATATCCCCATTCGTGAAGAACGGGGACGAGAAATTCGAAAAACATTTATACCCAGTACCGACGAGTACATATTCTTGTCTGCCGACTATTCCCAGGTGGAATTGCGACTGATGGCCCATCTGAGTGGTGATGAGAATATGATAGCCGCCTTTAACCGGGATGAGGATATCCACACAGCGACAGCGGCTCTCATTAATGGCGTGGGCACTGATCAGGTATCTAAGGAAATGAGGAGCCGGGCGAAGACAGCAAATTTTGGAATCATTTACGGAATTTCTTCGTTTGGTTTGGCTCAACGTCTCAACATTTCAAGGCGTGAAGCAAAGAGCTTGATTGACGGCTATTTTAAGTCATATCCGGGCGTTAAGCAGTATATGGACCAGAGCATCCAGTCGGCCCGAGATAATGGATATGTCAAGACGATAATGGGCCGCAGGCGATATTTGCCAGACATTCTTTCGAACAACCCGATCGTAAAAGGAAATGCAGAGCGAAACGCTATCAATGCTCCGGTACAGGGATCAGCTGCAGACCTGATCAAACTTGCCATGATCAGGATTTATCGCGAATTAGAAAAAAACGGACTGAAAACCCGGATGATTCTTCAGGTTCATGATGAATTGAATTTCGACGTGTACAAACCTGAGCTCAATCAGGTTCGGGAAATCATCCGGCATGAGATGGAACACGCTATGCAATTGCGTGTGCCTTTGGTTGTGGATATGGGCACGGGTGAGAACTGGTTTGAGGCGCATTGACGCAAATACAATCAGATGCATTATACAGGCGTCATATTAGCTGGTGGATTAAGTACTCGGATGGGCAGGGATAAAGCTTTCATGACCTGGCGAGGAAAGGCTTTAATTGATTGGGTTTATGAGGCACTTGAACCCGTTTGTTCTGAAATGCTCATCTCTTCCAATGTACCAGCGGATCAGTTTCCTGATCGGCGGGTTATCGCCGATCGATTCAAAGACATTGGCCCAATAGCAGGAATTGAATCTGGACTGTATCATGCATCGAATCCGAGTGTTGTTTTTTGCAGTTGCGACACACCCGGAGTCTGCACAGATCTTTTCAGTCATTTGATCGCCAAACACCGTCACTTTGACATCAGCCTGGCAGCGCATCATGGAATTGACCAACCCATGATTGGGATTTATCAACGCAGCACGCAGTCTTTCTTTGCCGAATCCATCCGGCAGGGCAATACCAAACCCCCACGAGCTATAAAGGCACTGAACTGGCAAGCGATCGAGATAGGTCCGCAGTTAAACTTTTACCAAAACGACCTGTTTTTAAATTTGAACACTCCACAAGATGTAAAGAACAATGAATACGATCAATCTTAAGTATTTTGGGATGATTGCTGAAATCACCGGCAAGGAATCCGAAAGTATGGCATTCAATGGTACGATTGGTGAGCTAGCTAAGGAGCTTCTTGACCGCCACCCCGACCTGAAAGAAAAACGCATACAATTTGCAGTAAATCAAAACATGGCTACTAGCGATCATAGTCTAAATGCCGGTGATGAAGTTGCTGTTTTGCCGCCATTTACAGGAGGTTGAGCATGGGTGGACAAGTTTTAATCCAGGGACCAATACCCTCAGACTTAATCGCACAAGAAACAAAGGAGCATCAAGGCGAAAAGCACCTGGGTGCACATGCTTTGTTTTTAGGTCAAGTTCGTGCTGATCGGGCTGATAATCTTGTTGTTAAGGGAATTGAATACTCAGCTTATGAAGCCATGGTTGGCCAAGTTGTTGATGAGATTCGACAATCACTAAAACAAAACTATCCTGAGCTGGATGTGGTGAACATATTCCACAGCGTTGGACGGGTGGGTGTAGGAGAAATCTCGCTGCTTGTTTTTGTGTCGGGTGCGCACCGCAAGCAAACCCTAGCCGCTTGTTCGGATTGTGTTGAAGAGATTAAGGCAAAGCTTCCGGTTTGGAAAAAAGAAGTTTTTACAGACGGTAGTTACCGGTGGCTTGAATAGCTGTTATTTTGATAAAATCTGGTGATAAGCTGCCTGATCACTGAGTACCTGTTTTGCCTCCTCAATGGATTCATCTTCTCTGAGCATAAAGGCAATTCGTCCTTGCAAATAATAGTAACGACTAATAATCTCTTCGCTGAGTACGCTGGTAATTTCATCCTTAAACAGGGCACAATCCTTTTCTAAATCTGTCTGATAAATTGCCTGCAGCGCATCCAGTTCATCCTCGCTCTGATCGAAGTATTTTTCTCGTTTTGCCACTTCTACTAATTCTGTAAGCTTTCTTGATGTGGCCGTTTGGTAGCTAAACGTATCGCGGATTAATTGTCCGACAAATTCATCGTATTCTTTCGTGCTTAAAGAATAATTCGCGGGAGTTTCTATTTGATCATTTGTGTTTCTCATCTGCGTAGCAAAATCAAAAAAGCGGTCGTCATAAACCAGTGAAGAGGAAAGCCGGCTAAGCAATTTCGCTGGCTCCTTGATATCGGGCACAATCCCTCCACCATCGTATACAGTACGACCGTTCAGGGTTTGGAATGACGTTATCAGGCTGTCTGGAATTTGTCCAACGCTCCCATCGGATCTACGGTTTGAGTAATCTAGTGCTTGAATGCAGCGACCACTTGGGATGTAGTACTTTGCTGTTGTCAACTTCAGTTTTGAGTTATAACTCAAGTCTCGTGTGGTTTGAACCAGGCCTTTTCCAAATGATCTCTCCCCAATGACTACACCCCGGTCAAGGTCTTGCATAGCCCCGGCAACAATCTCGGCTGCGGAAGCTGATTTTGAGTTGATCATAACGGCAACTGGTATCAGGGTGTCGATAGGCTGCCGACGACAATAATATGTTTTGTTCCATTGCTTCACCTTACCGATGGTGCTGACAATTTCCTGATTATACGGAACAAATATGTTCATGATATCCACGGCCTCGATCAACAAACCACCGGGATTAGAGCGTAGATCAAGCACGATATTCTTCATGCCGCGGTCTTTCAGGTCATTGAAGGCAGCAATGACTTCCAGCGCAGCTCCCTGTGTAAATCCACTCAGTCGGATGTATCCGGTTTCAGAACCGATCATGTCGTAGTAAGGAACATTGGTAATTTTCACCTTTTCTCGAGTCATTTTCACCGGAATTGCGTTTTTCCCAAATGGCCGATCTACTTTCATCTTTATTTCGGTACCCACCTGTCCTTTCATCAGTTCACTGATCTGAGCAGAGCTCAGTTCAGTTACCTTGCGTCCATCAATTTCGCGGATGATATCACCGGCTCTCAGGCCAGCCCGTTCAGCCGGAAAGCCCTGATAGGGATCTGTAATCATGACATAGTCATCCTTTTGTCGGATCAGGGCCCCCACTCCACCATATTCTCCCGTTGTCATCAACTGCAAGTCTTCCATTTGCGACTCAGGAATGTAGGCGGTATAGGGATCAAGGGTTCTGAGCATGTGATCTATGCTGGCTTTAATTAACTGGCCGGGATCGGTCTCGTCAACATAAAACAAGTTTAGTTCCCGCATCAGGGTATGGTAAATGTCGAGATTCTTAGACAGTTCAAACTCCCTGTCCTGGAATTGGGTAAATACCAGGGGCATGAGTATCAATGCCACAATGGTGAGTATGTATTTCTTCATATTTCTCATGACGATGTAAAATTAGGGAACTGGATCATGGCCAGATCCCCCCCATGGATTACACGAAATTACGCGTTTGGTGCACAAGTATAAGCCCTTGATCGGTCCGTGTTTTCTCAGGGCTTCAATGCAGTAGCTCGAACAGGTCGGTGTATAGCGACAAGTTGCAGGCAGCACCGGCGAGATGGCTTTTTGGTAAAACTTAACCAACAGCACCAGCAAGGCTTCAAAAAACTTACTAACTGCAAAAATGATAAATTTCAATACTTTCATGAAAGCCTTGTTACAGTTTGCAAACGGTGCATGATCCGTATTATTTTTTCTTGCACTGTCGAGTATGTCGTTTCTTCTTTGGCTGTATAGATGAGTAACACCGCAAGTGAAACCTGTTTATCCTTTAATTGTTCGAACCAGGATTGTTTATTCGTGCGGTAGGCTTCGCGCACCTTTCTTCGTATTCGGTTTCGCGTACTGGCATTTTTATGTATTCGCTTGGGAACAGCAAAGGCGATTTGTACAGGATACTCACGATTCGGTAATTCGCTCTCCTTCCAGTACACCCGAAAGGGAAAAACATAAAATGATTCGCCTTGATCAAAAAGCGACTGGATTTCCTTGCGGCTGGTCAGCCTTTCGGACTTCCGGAATTTGTGTCTTGTATTCATTCCGGACGATTGTTGTGTGCTTATTTTCCGTTTCGCTTGTTCTGCCCGGCAACAAAATGGTCTAAAGCCATGGTCATGGATGGAAATTCTGGACTGGGTACTTTCAGGTTGACAGCCAGACCAGCCTCATCAGCTGCATTGGCCGTATTTGGTCCGAAAGTGGCAATCCGAGTATGGTTTTGCTTGTATTCTGGAAAGTTATTGAAAAGTGAAGCAATCCCTGAAGGGCTATAGAAAACCAACACATCGTAGTCGTCAATACTAATTTGACTTAAATCGCTGCTTACGGTTCGGTACAAGGTTGCTTTTGAGTAATCCAGGCCATTCGTATCGAGCAATTCAGAGATTTCATCATTATGCACATCAGACACTGGGACGACAAACTTCTCACCTTTGTGCTTTGTTAGTACATCCATAAGATCAATCAGGCGCTTTTGGCCGAAGAAAATCTTACGCTTTCGATAGACAATGTATTTTTGTAGATAGACGGCAATACTTTCAGAGGTGCAGAAATACTTCATGGTGTCAGGCACCTGCACACGCATTTCTTCAGCAATTCTAAAAAAGTGATCGATAGCCGTTCTGCTGGTAAAAATAACCGCCGTGTACTCAACCAAATTAATTTTGTCAGCGCGAAACTCTTTGGCAGAAACACCCTCAATTTGTATAAACTGCTTAAAATCCAATTTGACCTTATGCTTGTCTTCAAGATCAAAATATGGAGACTTTTCGGTGCTTGGTCGGGGTTGGGAGATTAATATCTTTTTAATTTTCAAACCTGTAGGATTTAAAGTTCGACTACCATTATGACAAATTGTTTGCCCTGCTAAAGAACTGTTCTCACAATCATTGTGATAGGTAAAAATTCAAGGGTACAAAGGTACAAAATCCCATAGAATAACGAAACCCTGTGTTTTATAAGGAGGGCCGCACTTCTCAAAGAATTAGAAATAAAGGCTATCATGGGCAGTGTAATCCCAATTATCAGGAAGGTAGTGCTTACCCAGCCTTGGGTGTATTGTGCTAATAATGTAACTGTTATCAAGGGAAGACCCAAGTTCTTGAGATGAACCAACCAAAGGTGATTGGCTTGTTTAGCCGTTTCCCTTTTATTGAAGACTCGGCCAAGTAATGCAATGGCCAAGTACTTCAAAATGCAAAACAGAGCCACCGTTACACCCATAAGTAAAAAGGTGGTGAAGGTGTATTTTAGACCCAAATCAGGTAAAAGAGAAGAGACTAGCTGAAACAGAAAAAGAGAAATTGACAATACGGCTAAGCTGTTCAGGGCCACGGCCATTTGCATCAAATTCATGTTTTGCTCTTTTAGCAGATTCTGCGCTTCGATGGGATATACTAACGCATGTCTGAACCTAATCCAGTAGCGTCCATAGCGTAATCTGAGCAACAAATAAACCACAAATAAGCCAATGTAGAGCCACAACATCCACTCTGGCTGAGCGCGCTGAAGCAAAGCCGGTTCTAACTGCTGCTGATTCATTGCACTGAATTTATTTATGTTCAAAGTAGTTCATTACAAGTGCGGCCTTTGCCGGCCCGACAAACCTGGCCAATTCTTCTTGAGTGGCGTATTTTATTTTCTCTACTGACCCAAATGCTTGTAGAAGTTTCTCTCTTGTTGCCTCCCCAACTCCCTGAATATCACTTAATTCTGACTTTAGGCCCAATTTTGATCGCCTGTTACGATGGTGGGTAATTCCAAAACGATGAGCTTCGTTTCGGAGCTGCTGAATGAGCTTCAGGCTTTCTGAGTTTTTATCCAGGTATAGTGGAACGGGATCGTTTGGAAAATAGATCTCCTCCAGTTTCTTGGCAATACCAATTAAGGTGATCTTTCCTCTTAGTCCCAATGCTTCGATGCTGTTCAGTGCAGCACTGAGCTGTCCCTTGCCTCCATCCACAATCACTAACTGGGGAAGATCTTGTTGTTCATCCAATAGCCTACGATAACGTCTGTTCACGACTTCGGTCATTGAGGCAAAATCGTCAGGACCACTTACCGTTTTGATGTTGAAGAGTCTATAATCTCTTTTTGAAGGTTGGGCGTTTTTAAAGACCACGCAAGCGGCCACCGGTTCATTCCCTTGCAAATTGGAATTATCAAAGCATTCAATGTGCACAGGAAGTTGCTGCATCCGCAAGTCTTTTCGCAATACTTCAAGTTTTCTTGACACCCGGCTTGCCGGCAGGTGCTTGATTTTTTGTTTTTGGCGTTCAAGCCTGAAATATTTGGCGTTTCTGACTGATAAATCGAGTAAAGTCTTCTTATCTCCTCGTTTCGGAATCATCACCTGAATTCGATCGTCATTGAATTCGAAAGGATGGGATACCACGATTTCTTTGGCCTGGCTGTGAATGCGGCTTCTCATTTCTACAATCGCAATGCTGAGCAATTCTTCTTCAGATTCATTGAGCTTCTTTCTTAATTCCATGCTATGTGCCTGAATTACAGCACCATTGATGACCTTCAAAAAATTTACATAGCCCGCCTTGTCGTCGGTAACCACTGAAAATACGTCAAGGTCTTTGATGCGTGTGTTGACGATCGTTGATTTGGCTTGAAATCGGTTGAGCATATCCAGTTTTTCTTTGAGGCGATTGGCCTCCTCAAATTGGTAGGCTGCTGCTCTTTTTTTCATTTCGTCTTGAAGCAACTTCACGACTGCGCCCGTATGACCTTTTAAAATTTGCTCGATTTGGTCGATTTGTTTCTGATAATCCTGGCTGGTTTGCAAGCCCACACATGGTGCCAAACAATTACCAATATGGTGTTCAAGGCAAACCTTATGCTTTCCGCCCTGAATACTTTTTTCGTCAAGCAACAAAGAGCAGGTTCGGATTTTATACACCGCCCTGATGAGTTCAATTAAGCTTTTCCATATCCTTCCGGATGTATACGGGCCGAAATATTTTGATCCATCCCTGATCATCTTCCGTGTGGTGAACACCCGCGGAAAAGGTTCATTCTTGATGCAGATCCATGGGAATGTCTTGTCGTCTTTTAGCAGAACATTGTATCGGGGCTGGTGTTTCTTGATTAGATTATTTTCTAGCAACAGGGCATCGCTTTCGGTATCAACAACCAGCGGAATGATACGGTGGATTTTCCTGATCAATATGGCCAGTTTAGCGTTCTCTGGGTTCTTCTGAAAGTACGAACTCACCCTTTTCCTTAAATCTTTGGCCTTTCCTACATAGATTATTTTTTCATCCCGATCAAGAAATTGATACACACCTGGTTTATCAGGAATTGATCTGATTTGCTTGATGATATCAGGTGTAGGCGTATATTTGTTATACAAATTACTCATGATCAGGATCCAACAAATGGATCCACAAATTTAAACTGATTCACATCAAATAGGCCCTGGTCGCCTAATTTTAATGCCGGAATCACCAAAAGTGCCATGAAACTCAGGGTCATAAACGGAGCCCGCAGGGTTGAACCCAATGCGCAGGCCTGTTGGGTCAGATCCTGATAGAGTGCAGCCACTTCTGAAGCTGATCTGTTGCTCATCAAACCGGCTACCGATAGTGACAAAGACGATAGCTTATGGTTGTCAGTCAATGCTATTCCGCCACCAATTGAAAAGACTTCATTAACAGCCTCGCAAATGCTTCGGTCATCGGTTCCCACAGCCAATATATTGTGACTGTCGTGAGCAATTGAACCGGCAATGGCGCCCTTTCTCAGTCCAAAACCCTTGATCCAGCCCACTTGAGGTTTTGAAAACTGATACCGATTCACTACAACCAGCTTCATAATATCTTGATCCAGATCAGGCTGAACAAGCCCCTTCGTGGCCTGAAGGAGATGTATTTCATCTCCGGTAAGCAAAGATTCATCCTGTGCGACAATTATCCGGTAGGTTCCAGAACTTCCCAAGAATTCAAAGTCTTTCGGCTTGAAGGCAAAGTGTGGTAAAGCTGCCGGATTTTCCTCTGGGGCTTGCTGAAGAAGGTTTCCAGAAACGTCTATTTGATCTCGTCCATTGACATATGTAGCGATAACAGCAAACTCTTTCAGATCTTTCACCACCACAAAATCAGCGGGATCCCCTACCCTGAGTTGTCCAACCGGCAATTGGTAGTGATTTACTGGATTCGAACTGGCTGCCTGAAGTAAATTAAACAAGTCGAGGCCCTTTTGCACGCCTCGTTTGAGCAGCAGATTAATGTGTCCCCGTATCAAATCATCTGGATGCAAATCATCAGAACAGAGCATTACCTGGTCTGGAAACTCATCGATTAAAGGTGCCAGTTCATCAAAATTCTTCGCTGCACTGCCCTCACGAATGAGAATTTTCATCCCCGCCTGAATCTTTTCTCTGGCTTCAGCCAGCGTCACTGCTTCGTGGTCGGTTGAAATTCCGGCTTGAATGTATTTTTTAAGATCATCTCCTCCTAGTCCGGGAGCATGTCCATCAATGGGCTTCTTCAGCCGTTTTGCAAGCGATAATTTGGCTTCTACCTCGGTTTCCTGTATGAGCACTCCAGGAAAATTCATCATTTCGCCCAGGGCTACCCAGTTAATTTCCTTTTGCAGTTTATCCAGCTCATCAGCGCCCAGCGTCGATCCGGCAGTTTCGTATGGTGTTGCCGGCACACAGCTAGGTGCTGTAAAGAATATTTTCAGACCAGATTTTTGGGCATTTTTAGACATAAAGTTACAGCCCTCCAGCCCTATCACATTGGCGATCTCATGAGGATCAGAAACAGTTGCCACCGTGCCGTGTCTGGCTGCCTCTTCGGCAAAACGAAAAGGTGTTAACATGCTGCTTTCGATGTGTACGTGAGCATCGACCAGGGGTGGTAAAATATATGGCCATGCATCAAGCTGCTTATTAGACAACCCTGACTGATCAATCGCTTGGATAGTGGATATCTTTCCCGATTCAATCTTGAGAAGAGCCGGAAAGAAAGCCCGTTGCGTGAAGTTGGGAAACCAGGCATTTATGTGCATGAGTTCTAATTATTAATCACTAAATACTAGCGCCTTAGGCCCCCTAAGAATAAATTAAGACTTTAATGTTCCACGTGGAACTTATTATCGTTTCAGTCTTACTAGCAACACATTAATATCAGCGGGACTAACTCCAGGAATACGGCTGGCTTGCGCTATAGTCTTCGGCTTAACCTTCGAAAGCTTTTCTCTAGCTTCGAATGTTAAACTCGTTAATTCATTGTAATTTATCCAGTCTGGAATACTTAATTCTTCAAGTCTAGAAATTTTTTGAGCCATGCCTTTCTCTCTCTCAATATATCCTGTATACTTCATTTCAATCTCAGCAGATTCGAGTATTCGTTTCCTGTTTTTGTCTATGGCTTCTGTCAAATTCTTTAAGTCATCAAGTCTGTCAATCAATACGCTTAACGCTATCTGGGGCCTTGAAATGATGTCTTTCAGCTTTATTGTTTGCTTTATTTTCGAGGTTTTTCTCTCTTCCAGTGTGCTGTTTATTTCCTCCGGCTTAATTGATCGTCTGGCAAAGAAGGTTACCAGGTCTTTCTTTTTGGTCAGTTTATGCTCGAGAACTTGCATCCTTTCATCACTTGCTAAACCTATATCGTGGCTAAGGCCACTTAATCGCTCATCTGCGTTGTCTTGTCGCAAGAGTATTCTGTACTCTGCTCTTGAGGTGAACATTCTGTAGGGCTCATCAACTCCTTTTGTAACGAGGTCATCTATCAATACACCGATATAGGCCTGATCTCTTCTCAATAGAAATGCTTCCTTTTCTGCCACTTTTCGATTGGCGTTTATTCCGGCAATGATTCCTTGTGCGCCGGCTTCCTCATAACCGGTCGTGCCGTTAATTTGTCCAGCGAAAAACAAATTCTCAATCAACTTAGTCTCCATGGTGTGGTGCAGCTGCATCGGGTCAAAGTAATCATACTCGATTGCATATCCTGGTCTAAACATCTTAATCTTCTCAAAGCCCTCAATCTTTCTAAGCGCCTCCAGTTGCACCTCCCATGACAGGCTTGATGAAAATCCGTTGAGATAGTATTCAATGGTATACCAACCCTCTGGTTCAGCAAATAATTGATGTTGCGTTTTGTCTGCAAAAGTGACCAACTTTGATTCTATACTCGGACAATAGCGTGGGCCAACACTTTGGATGGTGCCGTCGAACATAGGTGAATCATCAAAGCCAGTTTTTAATATATCATGTACTGCTTGCGAGGTATGTGCGATATAGCACGAACGCGATCGTGGTATGGATACAGTTTCGTTCATAAAGGAAAAGGGGATAATTTCTTCATCTCCCTTTTGCTCTTGCAGTTTATCGAAGTTTATTGTTCTTCCGTCAATCCTTGGGGGGGTTCCGGTCTTCATTCTTCCTGTTTTGAAACCCATTGACAACAGTTGCTCAGACAAACCCAGCACTCCAGGTTCAGAAGCACGGCCACCTGCCATTTTAACCTGCCCAATATGCATGAGTCCATTAAGAAAGGTGCCATTTGTGAGAATAACAGTTGTCGAATAGAATATAACACCCAGTTTTGTTTTTACTCCTTTTACAACACCATGCTCAACCAATACTTCTTTAACGGTGTCTTGCCAGAAATCCAGACCCTGTATGTTTTCCAGTATACCTCTCCAATTCTCGCTAAAAGCCATTCTGTCGCATTGGGCTCGTGGGCTCCACATGGCGGGCCCTTTTGATTTGTTCAGCATTCTGAACTGCACCATGCTATTATCAGTCACCAATCCACTGTATCCACCAAGTGCATCAATTTCTTTTACGATCTGTCCTTTTGCAATTCCACCCATCGCCGGATTACATGACATCTGAGCAATTTTATTCATGTCCATGGTAATCAGTAAAACTTTGGATCCCATTTTTGCAGCGCTAGCCCCTGCCTCGCAACCTGCGTGTCCGGCACCAACAACTATTACATCATACAAGCTTTCCATTTAAAATCCTTTCTTCTTTCTTCAAGAATACTACTCTCGAGGGCAAAAATAGTTTTCTGTCTGATTTTTTGGCACTTACAAACACGTCGATTTTCGCACTTTCTCTAAGAAAATGATAAACTGATTATCTAAATAAAAAAGTGTCTAATTTTCGCTAAAAATGGGCTCATTCTGTGCCCGCTTCCATTTCTAACAGGAATTGATCCTCTTTTTGGGTCATTCTCTCTTTTTGCTCGATTGTTTTGTCATCAAATCCAATTAAATGCAAAACGCCATGTACGATGATCCGGTGAACTTCGTTTGTTAGCAAAATTTTACGATCTCGTGCATTTTCTCGTAAACGATCCAAACTGATAAAAATATCACCTGAAACTAAATTTCCCTCATTATAATTGAATGTGATAACATCTGTGTAAAAGTTGTGATTGAGGTATTCTTGATTTATTCTGAGCTCTTCCTCATCTGAACAAAACACAACGCTAATATCACCCACTCTTCTTTTTTGAGCCTCTATTAATTGAATAAGCCGCTTTCGAATCAGCTTTCTTCTAATTTTTGGTATAGAACGATCAATGGTATAAAATTTGATCGGCATTCTATTTCTCCTTCTTATTGTTCAATTTTTCGATGTAGCGGTTATATTTCTTCTTATAATAGGATTTTAGCTTCACATCCTGAAATCGCATAATTTGCGCTTGCTTTCTATTTTCCTCCTCGATATCTTCCCAAAAGCTTGGATCCTCTTTTGATAATTTTCCTTTGAATTCTTCGGCCTCTCTCTTATTTTCTTTGTCGCGCTCTTTTTCAGCTTTTTCCGCTTCAAGCAAACGAGATTGTATCCATTCCTCCTTTGCCACAGTGATATCCGATACGCGATCATAAATGATGTCCTTCTCTACATCTTCCATCATTCTTTGCACTTCGTTGATCTTTCCCTGTGCTTCATTACCGACGGATCCACTATTCTTTAGTTGCTCTAGTGCCTGCCTGAGCATCTCTCGCTCAGCCAGCATTCTAGCCATTTCTTTTCCTTGTCCCTTGCCCCCAGATTGCTTCCCACTCTTCATTTGCTTAATCATGCCCTTTAATTGCTCTTTCAGCGCGTTTTGCTTTCCTCTCATTTCACCCATCTGTTCACCACCGTCCTTTGGCTTACTGTCTGTAAAACTACTTCCACTATTGCCCTTTCCAGACATTGCCTCAAGGCTATTGATCATCTCATCAAGTCTTACAGCCAGTTCATTAGTCCCTTCCATCACCTTTTGTTGCTCATATCTCACCTGCTGAACTCGTCCATCTTGTACATGCCTGAATAAATTACTCATTGATGTTTCCACGTGAAACACTTCTTCTTGCAATAAGTTGGCTATCATGGCTTGTTTGTATCCCAGACTCAAGAGTGAATCACTAATTACTTGAAACTTCATCTCTAAATCTTTTTGCTTCTTTCCAACGTCATGAAATACTTTACTTCGGGCATTCACACGCCTAATTTTCTCAAGTAAACTTTCTTGTTCAAAACTGAAATCATTTAACTCTCTTGACAATTGCCTCAACATTTCGATGTCAACCGCATTGCTGGCTCCACCCGCTCCAGTCATCATGTTTTGAATTTCATCCCCCCATTTTTCTATTTCTTCACCCAGTTCTCCCCTTTTTTGTTCTACTTTACTTCTGTTCTTTCTCTTCGTTTCTTCATCCCCCATCATGTCTTCCTCCCTCTCTATTTCTTCTTCTGCCTTCTTTAACTCCTCTATTTTTTCCTTTATTCTTTCCCTTTCCTCTTTCAGTTCCTTTAAATCGTGTGGCTTCTCCAAAGATTTATTCTCTTCTAGTTGCTTTTCAAACTTCTCCTCTATTTCATCTACCCTCTTCTCTACCTCCTCCGTTACTTTTTCTCTCTTCTCTTTGACATCTTTTCCCAGCTCCTTGGCGTCATTTGCCAGCTTATATAATTCCTTCTCTAATTGCAACTTCTTTAGCAGTTCAAGATTCACATCTAACTGTCTTTCAATGTTTTCGAGGTTCATCTTAAGTTCTTCAGCTTTCTCCAAAATGTCCCTTTTGTTTAGATTCTTTGCCAATTCCTCAAACTCCTCGAACAACTTTCTCAGTTCCTCATCCAGGATGTTCTCGAACAATTCTTGAATTTCAGCCTGCTTTCTCAGTATCTCTTGCCTTTTATCTCCACTACTGTTTTCTGTCTGTTGAATAATTCTATTTTCATCTTGTATGTTACCAATTAACTCTTTGAGAATATCCTCCATGTCTTTGATCTCTTCGATCATTCCCTTCATTTCCCAATCTTCCTTATCATCTCGTAACTGACTATTTACAAGATCATTTACACTCTCTTCAATCTGCTCTAATACGCCTTTTCCATCTTTAATAGCGTTTTTTACACCCTCACTACGTTCTCGGTTTGCATCAAATAAAGCATCCTCATCAATCCTTGTTTTTTCATAAACCTCACTGTCAGTATACTTTGAACCGTTATAGCCATCGTTATCCCATACTCTCAAGAAATATCTGAATGCCTCAACTCCCTCACCAATTGAATCAAAATCAACAGCATGATATACTTTTTGAAATCTTGCCATTTTTTTAATTGGGACATCCTGTTTTAACACTTTGAGGTTGTTTGCTAGATCCTCAACGATAAACTCTGCTTTGCTAAAACCATAATCATCTTGTATATTCGCCTGAAGATAAACCTGTTGCGTGTAAATTGAGTCTTCAATTCTACTTGCTTCAACCGCCGGGTACTGATCTTCTATTACTTCAATTTCAAACGGTATTATAGCCTTCTTTTCAATCTTGTCAGATACTAATTGAAACTCATGTAAACCCGGTTCAGATGCTACGGCAGTAAAAACCATTTCACCGCCTTCAACAGCTTTAACAGTGCGATTATCTATTCCAATATATACGATGTGATCTGCATTAGCTGTCTGCATTTTCCACCTTATCTGCGATCCAATTGGCATGCTGTGTGAACCGGCTATTTCTGTTATGCTTGGCTCAATCCGTGTGTACGAAAGGGGAGTTACAATCATTTCAACATCAACCAACTGAGGAATGGGGATAACTTCTACCACATAATTTTGACTACTGTATCCTTCGGTTTCAATCTGGAATGAAAAACTTCCGTTAACCTTTTCAAATACGTAAGCCGCTGTATCTCCATGCCAATCCATCCTATGAAATCTCTCGCCCATTCTAACCCAAACATTTTCTTCCTCTTGTGCATTATTCACCTGGAACATGATCTGTAGATCCTCTCCCAATCCAATCCGCAAACTGTCATTCAATATTCGAATGGAGACCGCACCTTCCTCATTGTAACTTTGTTTATAATGAACCGTTTTCGCATAACCCTGCTTAACAAATTCAGGTGAGGCAATAGACAAAACAGCCCCAATCAAAAAGACTACGCTAATCACCAAACCTGGTACAACCATTCTCTTATAGCTAATAGCCTTGCTGAAGTCAAACCATCCAATCCGTTTACTTTTTTCTTCGATACTTGCAATTACAAGCTCCTCCTGACGACTATCGACCAAATCCTCCTTTAGCTCTATAATATTCAATAACACATCCCGGATTTCTGGGAAATGGTGTCTAATTACTGCCTCTGCTCGCCTGGGTTGAATACCAGGTAACCACTTTATTAGACGAAGCATAGGATAGATTATCCATATCAGAATACTGATCACAGAAATACCATACAAGACATACATTGAAACAGTTCTAAACCCAGTTGAGGTTATGAAAAGTTCATTAATAACAAGAAGAACACTAAATGGAATTCCAGCAGTTAGAATGCAACGCAGAGCACCCAGCAGAATCTGTCGAAATAAGTATTTCCTGCTGAACCGATCAAGTTCGTTTTGAATATTATTTCCCGCCTTACTTTGAACCATCTTCAATTATCTAGCCAGCCACAATTCAGGATTCAAATTCTCAGTCCCCTTCCATATTTGAAATTGGAAAATCGATTTCTTATCTCCTTCTCCGCTATAGGCGTTTCCAATTCTTTCATATCGTTGAATAAGGTCTCCTTTTTTAACTCTGACATTAACAATATTTGTATACACAGTAAAGTATTCACCATGTTGAATAACAACTACCAGGTTTCCTCCTTTAATCGATAAAATGCTGTTTACCTGACCACTAAATATACTGCGGATGGCTTGCCCTGGTTCTGTGGTTATATCCACTCCCGGATTATCTACTTGCACATTTTTCAATACTTCGTGAGCATGCCTACCGTATTTTGAAGTGATCACCCCCCGCTCAACAGGCCAACCGTGTCTTCCTTTATTTTGTCCAAATTCATTAGAAATAATCTTCATTTCAGGCGTCATTGCCATGCCTTCACCCGTTTTATTTTCTTTCACGGCCTCGGCCATAATACGGCTGATTTCTCTCTCAATCTGGCTATATATTCTCTGTTTCTCGGCTAGTTGCTGCCTGAGTTCCCTTTCTTTCTTACTCAATTGCTGGATAAACTGATCCTTGTCTTTCTTTTCATTATTCAGATTAGCAATTTCTGATCTTCGGCTATTTAGTAATTCTGCTTGTCGATCTTTTGCGCTCTCCAACTCCAATACCTGACCCTCAAGTTGAACTGACTTATCTTGGATCTCCTTGGCTTGCTGCTTTCTGAATCGACTGTATTGTTGCAGATACTTGATTCTTTTATAGGCTTGATTAAAATCGCTTGAAGCCAGAATATACTGCGCCTTATCATAGGACTTTCTAGTCTGATAAGCCTTGTATATCATTCGGCTATAATCCTCCTTAAGTACACTCAACTCATTGCCCAAAATAACGACCGTATCTTCTTTCTTATTGATCGTGTTGTTGATATAGTTCAGTTCCTTTCGAATATTTGTAATGATTCGCTCTCTATTATTAATTTGTCTATTTAATAGTTTTAATCGGCTGATTTCATTCTTCTTGCTATCTGCGGTCTCGTTCAAAAGTTTTTGTGTATACTGAATTTCTTCCTCTTGCCGAATCCTTTCTTCACGCAATTCAGCTAAGGTCTGGCCTGACCCATATCCAACACCTAAGGTGAAACAATAAAATAATATGAGTAGTATTCGTTTCATTATTCTTTAGAACCAAGGAAACGGATAACGAAGTTCTTGATTTACTTTAACATGCAAAACCTTTACATCCAGCTGATAGTTCTCATTCTCATCCAAAGCAGAAACTGCAATTCGACTAGGCAGACCAAAAAACTCAACAATACCCTCCTCTCCATACATCACTTCTAATAGCCAGTTGCCTTCTTCTGGAACAAGCTTCGTTTTGACCAAATTTGTTCCCCTATCATTCAATTGAAAATGAGGCAAAAACCCAATTCTAGAAAGCAATTCTCGTTGCTCACCATCATTATAATCAGGTACTAACATTCTGCCCTGATCTGCATCTACAGAATTCATATTCTGCAACAACTCACTTTGAGCCTGAGGCATAAAAATCTTTCTTGTTAGCAAGGCTTGTAAGGTATGGAAATCCAGTGGATAGCCAATCATCTTGCTAAATCCCAACCAGTCATTTTTCTCCTCAATCCTGGCTAGTCTTGATATGATCCAAACACTGTCTTTATTCGCAATGAGACGAGCTGCTTCAATTCCAAACATTGCCCGCGCGCTCATCCATAACAAACTGTCTAACTTGTTTCTATATATTAAATTGAAAACATATTTTGTTCCCCCGACAATATCAGTTTTTGTGCTTCCCCGCAACTCAAAGGTACTATACTCCAACTCATTATTTTTCAGTGCCGTAACAATTTCAATCGTTTCTTTAGAGGCTTTTCTGTTGTCAACCACTTTTCTTTTCACTTTACAACTACTAGTACAGAAAACAAGTGCAAGACCAGTCACAAAGAGAAATAAACTCGGATGCCTATTCATATAATTTCTTATTCAATATTTTTATGTCAATATTTTCAGAACAATCTCCTTTGCTCTTTGCCATTTCCCATGCCTTAACAGCTTCATCCACATTTTTGTTTTTATACAAAATATCCCCATAGTGTTCCCATACCTCACCACTGCTTTCATTGTCTAATTCAATCACTTTTTCAATGATTTCGAGTGCTTCGGCATATCTTCCGGTTTTAAAAAGTACCCATGCCTGTGTGTCTAAATAGGTTGGATTATTTTCCTCTATGGCAACACATCTGCTGATCATATTCATGGCTTTGTCTAAATCTTGCCCCAATAAAGACAAGTAATAGCTGTAGTTATTCAAAACCACTACGTTTTCTGGTTCTAGAACCAATAACAAATCGAAATTCTTGAACGCTTCAGTGTAGTTCTTGTTCTTGTAGTATGCATCACCAAGGCTTATATAATATTGCTTTGTTAGCTCCCCATTGTTGGGATTCAGTCTACTGCCTCGTTTAAGTGCCTCAATAGCAGCAGTCATTTTATTTATAGCCGTACCCCCAATTCCCTTGAACAGATAGAAGATACTTTGATTAGGAAATGCTTTTATTGCCCGATCCGCTAGTTCAAACATTTCAACAAAATCTTGCTGATTATTCTGAATAAACAAAAGATTCTGCCATGATTGAAAACTGCTTCGATCCGACTCTACAACCCTTTTATACACCCCCTCAGCTAGTTCAAATTTTTCTTGATTATATGCGTAGTCTGCATATATCCGATCAATTTGAGGATGCCCTTCTTCATTTTCATATAAGACAAATAACAAACCTTCCAACTCTTCACTTAGTTGATTTGCGCCGTTCTCTCCTTTAAGAAGCTCTATAAAAACATTCGCTTTAATATCAGGATTTACTTGCTTTGAGGCGAAACCGATACTGAATTCTTTGATTGCCTTTTCTCTTTCTCCTTTTTCAAGGTAAAATTGTCCCAATGAGAAATAGACAATAGGATTTCCTGAATTTGCGCTCTTTATTCGTTCATACTCTTCCAGAGCTCTAGTTTCTTCACCTAATTCAACCAATAGTTCAGCCAACATGCCTCTGTATTCTACGTTGTCATTCATGATGTTGGCCAACCTTTCCATCTCCTTGATGGCTTTCTTATTCTTTCCTTGAGCTAAATAGATATTCTTTCTCCTGATAGTTATATCAGGATGAAATCCCATTTCTTTTTCAATTAGATCAAGACTCTTTAGCGCTTTTCCATACTCCTGTATGAGAAGAAACTGATCAATTTCAGCGAGTAAGTACCCTGCCTTTTCGTTGTCAAGGTCATACAACTTCCGATATAAAAATGCGGCCTTTTCATGTTGTTTCAACTGAATAGCTACTTGAATAGCCACTAAATTATACCACTCATTGTTGCCATCTATTTGTAATGCCCTTTCAATCAACTGATGTGCTCCAGCCACATCCCCTGACATCAGGGCTATTCTGGCCAACTCATAATAGGGAGCAGCCAATTCTGGATTCAGCTCAGAGCACAACTGAAATAGTTTAGCGGCTTCGCCTACATTATTCAGCATTTTATACTTGAGTCCCTCAGAGAAACTATAATCGTACCGCATTTGCTGGGTTTCTTCAACCTTATCAAGAATGACCTCTTCCTGGGCACCACCAGGTGTCACCGAAATGGCAAGCAATACAATTCCTGCAATACTAATTCTCACCTTCATCAAACTCACCTTCATCATTCTTCAAATTTATTAAAATGATACCGACCTCTTTGCTTAAATCAGCATCGATAGTGCCTACTTTATCTCAATTTCCTTTTTTCCGAAAAGTATGACAAACAGTTTTGTTCTCTGGTTTATGACAACAATAAATACGGCTAAAATTACCGTGTTAATAGCGTATTTCAGCAGTTGGGTATTCGGTTCAATCCAGATACTGAGCAGGTATAAAGCCACTGCTAAAACCACAAACGATACAATCTCTTTTACATTATAGGGTACTTTATAGTGCCTTTGGCCCAGCAAATAAGATGCAACCATCATTGAACCGTAACAAAGCAAATGAGACCATGCTGAACCAATTACCCCGAATATGGGAAGCAATACCAGGTTCCCTGTGATGGTTATCACCGTACCACCCAGTGCTAAAATGGCCGCATACTTAGTCATATCAGTCAATTTGTACCAAAGTGATAGACTATAGAATATACCTAAGAATAAGTTCGCCATTAGTACTATGGGTACAATATCAAGAGCTTCATGATAATCGGGCCCCAGAAAGATTTTAACAGCATCCAAATAACACAAAGTCGCTAAAAATACAATTAAGCCAACCGCCACAAACACTTCCATGACCTTGGCGTAAATCCCAGTGCCCTGACTTTTGCCTTTCGCAAACAAAAAAGGCTCAAAAGCATATCGAAACATTTGAACAAACAATGTCATTATTACCGCGACCCGATATGCTGCTCCATACTGCGAGAGCTCATGCATGGCATTCTCCTGATCAGGTAGCCAAAATTTTATTATGATTTTATCCGCTACTTCATTGATTGAACCAGCAATTCCAACAACAACTAAAGGCATCGAAAACCGAAGCAGATCCACTAGAATCTTCCTTGATAAACGACCACCGATGTGTCTGAATTCGGGCGATATTAGGGCAAAAACTATGGAGCTGGAAATCAGGTTTACTAAGAAGACATACCCCACACCCAGCTCAGGATTATAGAGTTGGTTATACCAGGCTTCTGGGTTTTGCTCATACAATTGGGGCCATATCGAAAGACAGAAAATAATCAGTGAAATATGGACAATTACATTAATAAGTTTCAGACTTGAAAATCGTTTTGCCCTATTTTCCTTTCTCAATTTTGCGAAGGGGATAGCAGCCAGACAATCCAAGGCAATGATCAGGCTAAGCCAGGTTATGTATTTGGTATGTGCTTCATACCGAATAATTTCAGATATTGGCTCTATAAATAATTGTATCCCTGCAACAAATAAAACAGCTAAGATAAACACAACTAACAGGCTTGTTGTATATACCGATTTAAATTGCCCTTTATCTTGACTGAAGCGAAAAAACCCTGTTTCCATCCCAAATGTGATGATCACATTTAAAATAACGACATAGGCATATAACTCGGTTATCGCACCGAAAGCTACAACATCATCTCCGACAAATGTTCGTGTATAGAACGGCGTCAAAATTCCCCAATTCAACAGTTTAGGCAAAATTGTTCCAGCTCCGTAAACAGCCGTTTGTCCAGCCAATTGCTTTATTTGGTTCATTCGTTGAGCGGCTCAGTATGAATTGTGGTAAAAATACCCATTTCTTCTTCTATCATCCTCTCTATTTGGTTGGCAATTTTATGTGCTGTAACCAGGCTCATTTCAGCTGGTAGTTTTATGTGGGCGGTCATTTCTCTATGGTGTCCATAATAATGAATCTTAATGGAATGCAAATTGACCTCTTTCTGGCAATTCTCCTCAATAATGCGATAGATTCCCTGAATGGTTTTTTCACTGGGTTTGCGACCCAGCATATTGCTCATATTGTCTTTTAGAATTTCATACGCAGCTACAAAAATCATCAGCGACACCAATATTCCGAGCACCCCATCGATCCACCAGATTTTATCACCAACAAACAAACCGATTAATAACAAAACCGAAGAAATTGCATCGGTTCGGTGATGCCATCCATCCGCCTTTAATGACTGCAAACCAGTTCTTCTGGCTCCACTAAAAGACAGTTGAGCCAGCACTTCTTTGATGATGATTGACAAAATGGTTGCTATCCATGCCCATAAACCATATTCAAAAGTTTCTCTCACCAGCAAGCGATCAATTGACTCACGGATAAAGGAATAGCCAATAATTACAAGAAACACACCTATCAATAGTGAGCTAATCCATTCAGCTCGTCCATGGCCAAATGGGTGCTCTTCATCTGGCGGTTTTCTAGATATCCTGATCCCCAGAATTAATATAATCGAACTCAAGGTGTCACCCAATGTATGCCATGCGTCTGCTATCAGGGCCACAGATCCACTTACTACTCCAGCAATATATTTGATAGCAAACAAACCGATATTACCTAAAATGGATATCCACCCCAGTCTAATACCTATGCGATTATTGTTTATTTGGTTAGCACCTTTCTCCATTACCCAAAAGGTTTGTCGATGGATTCAGCTTCCATACCGCCAAACACTTGATATCCATCATCAGTTACTACAAAACTATCTTCAATCCTAACGCCAAACTCTCCATATAAGTATATCCCAGGTTCGTTGGTGAAAGTCATACCTGTATCCATTTCCAGGGCGTTGCTGCTCACTAAATAGGGAAACTCATGTCCTTCCATCCCAATCCCATGCCCCAAACGATGTGTGAAGGATTTATACCCTGTACCATAACCAGCCTTTTCAACCACTTTTCGAGCAGCAAGATCGGCTTCAGCGCAAGGCAAACCTCTTTTTATTAGATCATAAGCAGCTGATTGTGCATCCTTCACAACATTCCATACATCCTTTTGCTTTTGACTGGGTTTACCAAATACAATGGTTCTGGTAACATCCGACCTGAATCCTTTCACCGAACATCCCCCATCCACCAAAACAACGTCTCCTTCTCTAAGGTTTTTCTTGTCTTTGGTGCCATGAGGAAAGGCAGCAGCGTGCCCAAATAAAGGTCCTCCGCCTCCAGATGCCCCATGTTGACTGTGAGCCGATCTTATGATTCTACCCAGTTCACTTGTGCTCATGCCCTCCTTCAAATTAGCGAAACCTTCTTTGTAAGCCAACTTAGTGATCCGGTTGGCCACATCCATGAATTTCAACTCTTTATCGGTTTTTATTGCTCGAGTGAATTCTGTGATCGGTGAACCATTCACCACATTAAATTTCGCCACTGACCTGATATTCTCGGCAATTGTGTTGCGCACATTGGGTCCAATTCCCAGTGTACCGCTGGCCACACCCAGGTCTCTCATGATGCCATTCAGCAAAACACCAGGTTTCTCGTGCTCTTCCCAGGTTCTGATGTCTGTTCCAAAACGAATCACCTCTTTGGCTCTTTTTAGTTCAAAAGCCGGACAAATCCATATTGGGTCTTTATTTACCGATAGTACAAAAGCAAATAGACGTTCAGACATCCACCAGTTGGTATCAGTAAAATACCGCATGTTAATTCCACCTTCCACCAAAACGGCATCAAGCGAAAACTTCTCCATCCATTTTCTGGCCCTGTTTTGACGATCAATAAAATCTGCATCAGTGATATCCGGCAGGTTTTTAATTAAGGAATCATCAACAATTCTATTTCTTGTCGGGTGAGACATGACTGAGCCTATTGGGAGACTAACTCCCAATGCGGCTAAAGTTGAATGTTTAATAAACTGTCTGCGGTTCTTCATGATCAATGGTATTAAAGATGATGAAATTAACCATTATTGACCTATTTTTGAATTCATGAGAAACATTATTACGCTCCTTCTTCTTCTCATAACCCTTACCCAGATAAGTGCCCAGGAGGCATTTACTCTTTCGGGGAAAGTTATTGACCAGGAGAGCGGCAATCCATTGAGCCAGGTCAATATCTATCTTAATGAAAGTCTGCAAGGTACCATATCCAAAGACGATGGAACATTTGAAATACAAATTGATTCGCTACCTGCGCTGATTGTTTTCTCCAGTGTAGGTTATACGCGACGATTTTTTAATCTTACCCGTCGACCGCAGGAGCCCTTTACCGTTCCCCTAAGCAGATCACTCCATGAAATACCAATTGTTGAGATTACCGGAAAGCGAAAGGCGATAAATATCACTAATCACCACGATTTGTTTGTGGTTGATTATGACTTTTATGATGATCATATCTTATTACTGGGTCATCCTGGTAAACGAAGCAGAAAGGTTCATCTTTTGCTGATGGATCGAAATGGCAAACAACTCATTCGAAAAGAGGTTAGGGCAGGGGTAAATTTGTATCGAGATCCTTTTAATAACTTGCATCTATTGGCCCAAGACACTGCCTATCAGCTGTATTTTGATGAGGAAGATATTCAGCTGCTGTATCCAACCGACAAGGCCACTTTTCTGAAAGTTTTTCCAGAGTTTTTACGGGTATATCAAGACAAGATTATTTTGCGACAGTTTGCTTTCGAAGATCAGGCCCTAATGTATTACTTTTATCAACCTGCCGATAGTAGTGTAAATCGAATATGGGCACAGGCAACCGCCGAGGTGTATCGCGAAGTCAATGGCTGGATGACTCGCATTCGCATCACCCCTACAGGTAAAAGCTCAACCAATTTTGATTTGTTCAATGCCGACGAACGCTTCATCAAAATGGCTTTCTATGCACCTATTTTTTGCCCACTCGAGATTGTAAAAGACACTATATACGTATTCAATTTCAATAATGGATTAATCGAAACCATTGGTCCTGAAGGTTATCCTGTTAAATCACCCACCCTAATGAACTTCTATACCTTTCCGGGTTGGCAGAAAAAAATATACGCCGATCAGGCCACTAATAAGGTTTATACACAGTTCATGGATAAAGGAATCACAGTATTGCGTGAAGTAAACTTGAAAACCGGCTTGTTGAAAAAAGAAGAAATTCGTATTCCTGATTTTGCTTACATTCGAAAAATCCTGGTGCACAATGGATACTTGTTTTTTTTATACCAGGAAAAGCATTATCCCAAGTTTCAGCGCTTATACAGGATGGAGTTGTAGTTACAACACAAAGAGATCAGCAATTATTCCATCAGCGATAAACCATGAATCTGATTGTATATATAAACTCTCATTATTACATTCCATAGTCCCTTTTTCAATCCAAGAATTTGCCAAGATCATCAATTCTTCCCATTTCTCCTGACCAAAGTGATTGATCCATTCGTCTTTCTTGATTCCCCATTTTGTTCGTAAACGGGTCATCAGCCATTCGTTTCTGGCAGTACGTGTATCAATTGTTTCCTCCCGGATGGGTGATTGTCCGGCAGCATAGTGTTGTATATATTCATCCAGACTTTCAGGATTCCATTGACGACTTGCTCCAGTGAATGAATGGGCCGCGGGGCCCAATCCCAGATAATGTGAGCCATTCCAATACTTCATATTGTGTCGGCTATACAAGCGATCTCTGGCGAAATTGGATATTTCATAGTGTTCAAACCCGAGATCACCTGTTGCTTTTCTCAGCAGATGGAACTGATCAAGACTAAGCTGATCATCTATTACTTCTAATTTATTCTGATTGCGCCACTGATCAAACAGGGTATTGGATTCATAGGTTAGATGATAGGCAGACAAATGGGTAATTGGAAGTGATTTAAGGTGATCAAGATTATTGGCCCATTTGTCGATATCCATCTCAGGCAAGCCGTAAATCAGATCAATACTGATATCTTCAAAACCAGCCCAGTGGGCACGATCAATAGATTGAATAGCCTGTTCAACCGTATGCCTTCTGTTCATCAATATCAAATCTTTTGAATCAAATGACTGAATACCAATACTTAACCTATTAATTCCCGCGTTTTTATACGCAACCAATTTTTCTTTTGAGAGATCATCTGGATTGGCTTCAAGGGTTATTTCAGGTCTACTAATTCCTGAAAAGTGCTGTGTCAGATGGCTCACAATGCGCTGAATATCCGCTGCACTGAATACACTGGGAGTTCCTCCACCAAAATAAATGGTATCTGGAATTTGCGCGTCAAAAAAGTATTGTCGCATTTCAATTTCTCTCAGACAAGCTTCTAGAAAAGCATCCTTTTTCTCGAGTAGGGTAGTGGAGTAGAAATCGCAATAATGACAGCGTTGAGTACAAAATGGGATATGTATATAAATGCCAGCCATGATCAGCCTACAATTTATATATTTGATCCCACAAAATATGTCCCTTCATTATGCTTCGAAATCTGGTCATAATAAGTATTGCCTGGTCTGTTGTTATTCTTATTCTCAGTGGATTACCCGGTGATAGTTTACCTGAAACAAAGGTTGCCCTTATCCCTCACTTTGATAAACTCGTTCACATGGGCATGTATTTTCCATTGGCTTTTTTTCTTATTGCAGAATTTGATCTGTCACGAAAACAAGGCCTGGTTAAATGGGCTGCCGTACTTACACTCATGATTGTCGGTGTATACGGGGGAATTATTGAAATGGCCCAGGACTTCATATTTGTCCACCGGTCGGCTGATGCCATTGATTTTCTTTTCGATATGCTGGGTGGAGTATTGGGTTTGCTATGCTACTACATATTGTTTCGCAAGGCTTTTCGTCGATGGGCGCGGAATGACTAGTCTTCTGATCGTTTAGCAAATACTTTATTAAAACTAGAATTAGGGAATTGCAAGGGTGCACGTCGAGGTCCCCAGGCCTTTTTACCAACCGTTTTCATGCCCTTGTTTTTCCATTTCGCCTTGATTTTCTCAAGTTTGCGCCTGTTCTTCATGTACTTTTCATAGTACCTGAAACCTTTTTTTTCGATAAATCCCTGATTCCCCTCCTCAACTATCTTTTTCCTGTTGAGTAAGAGTAATTTATGTAAAGGAATTTCAACCGGACATACCTCGGTACACTTGCCACATAAGCTACTGGCAAAATTTAGGTGTCCTTTGTCTTCTTGTCCATCTAAATACATCGACAACACTGAACCAATGGGTCCACTATAGACTGTGTCGTATGTATAACCACCAATATTTTGATATACTGGACAATAATTCAGACAAGCTCCACAGCGGATGCATTTTAGTGCCAGGTTATGATCAGGTTCATTGAATAGTTTACTTCTTCCCCCATCAAAAATGATGACATACACCTGTTCGGGTCCATCACTGTCATTGGCCTCTTTTGGCCCTGATAGGATTGAATTATAAGCTGTCAGGTATTGCCCGGTTCCCATCACTGCCGACAGGGGCCAAAACAGATCAAGCTCTTCAAGACCGGGTAATATTTTTTCAAAACCAGCAATTACAACGAGGCTTTTGGGCCATGATATAGTCAATAATCCATTTCCTTCATTTTCTGTCAGAGCAACACTACCACTATCAGCAATTAAATGATTAGCCCCGGTCACCCCAAGATCTGCCTGAACAAATTGCTCACGAAGAAAGTTTCTTACATATTTAGTTAAGGTATTGACATCGGCATCTGTATCAGTTCCAAATTTTTCATGGAATAACCGGGCCACATCATCAGCCGATTTATGCATAGCTGGCGTCAGTATGTGATAGGGCTTCTCTCCTGCAATTTGAACAATAAATTCGCCTAGATCCGTCTCCAGACTTTTTATATTGTTTTTTTCAAATTCGGCATTTAACTCAACCTCCTCACTGACCATTGATTTCATCTTCACAACCGACTTAACCTGATGTCTATCGGCAATGGCCATGACCTGTTTTATAACCTCTTCACTGTTACGTGCCCATAACACTTCCATACCATTTTGCTGGGCATTTTTCTCAAACCTGAGTAACAATTGTTCAAGGTTATTAAGCACATAGTCTTTTACCTGGCTGGCTGTTTTTCGTGCTTTGGGTAAATCTTTGAAATAGCTTTTACCCCGTTCAACTGCTACCTGATATTTGCCAATGTTGTGGCGAATAGTAGCTCGGTGATTCAGATCAAAGCTCTTCTTTTCTGATTCAGCCTTAAATTCTTTATGTGCCAGATTCATTTACTACCCAATAAGGGAATTTTATTGATTCTTCGCAAGTGCCGGCCTCCATCAAATTTTGTGCGCAGAAAAATATCGACGATTTTCCAGGCCAACTGGTTTGAAATATAGCGAGCTGGTATGGCACAAATATTTGCATCATTGTGCCTGCGAGCCATTTCACTTATTTCTTCATTCCAGCAGAGTGCTGACCTCACTTTTTGGTGTTTGTTAACTACCATATTTATGCCATTACCAGAACCACAAAGTGATATGCCCACATCTACTGTTTTTTCACTTACTGCTGACGCAAGTGGATGCGCAAAATCAGGGTAATCACACGCTTCATCTGAGTCGCATCCAAAATCCCTCACTTCCCATCCTGAGTCGAGTAATTTTTTCTTAATCTGAACCTTTAATTGATAACCGGCATGATCAGATGCCAAACCTATTTTCTTTCTACTCATAGTTATTGACAAGAGCCATCAAGTTTTTAACACAGTCATTAATCTACTATCCATTAGATGATTAGGAAATAGCAGAACCAATAAAATATTATCTTCACAAAGCTAAAAATAACCCAATGCATTCATCCTAAATATATTGATTGTT
>CAYUGX010000011.1:0-34293 GCA_964444375.1 uncultured Porphyromonadaceae bacterium
CGTTAATGTCATTGTTTCTGCCTCCTCGACCACGGTCTCCTCCCCGGCCCCGGTGTCGACTCATCCGAGACAGTGCGTCATCGAGGAAGGTAGACACATCATAATAGCCTGGCTCTTCTATATCAACTTCCCATTCGATTGATCGTTCTCCTTCACCGCTTCGGGTGTAAAACGCTGATCGAATAAAGTCGCCATAGTATCCCGATGAAGTAGTGAGGGTCCAGGCCATAGGGGCACGCCACCAATTCATCCGCTGGTAGCGAAATTCTGTATCTTTTTGATCGATACCTAACCATCTTGACATGCGGTTTGAGGTTCCTTCTTCATGAACTATGCAGCCCGGATCTTCATTATCGACAATAATTTCGTTGGGTTGTGCTAAAGTGGTCACCAGGTCGACTTGAGCTACTCCTTCCTGTGCTGCCATCCTGCTTTTCTCGACATCAGGGAATGGATACATTATGGAAATTGGCAAATTTGCAGAAATCAGGGTATTCAAACTCATCATTCGAGGCTGCTCGTCAAGTATCAGGCCATATTTCAGGGCCGTTTGAGCTGGAATGAAATACAATTTATCGGTGGCCTCATCCCGGCCGGTTAAGGCAAAAGAATTTTGTGATGATCCACCTCGACCACCACCCATACTATATCCTCCTCGACCGCCACCCCCACCGGTTCTGAATATGACATTGACCAGACCATCCGTATCACCGGTATTCGAAATGGTAAAGAAGACCTGATAAACTGTATTATCATCGTCCTGAATTTCGAAATTCTGCACTTCGGTTACCAGGAAAGTTGGTACCGCCTGACTGTTGTACCAATTATCGAGGAAGGTACCCATATCAATCCCATATAATTCAGTCATCTGGCTGGCGAAATCAGAAAAGTCGAAATTGATGAATTGGGTTTGGTTGATCAACTCAACCAGAAAATCAGTGAAGATTGCTGATCCCACTGTTGCCTCCAAATAATAGAAAAGTTGTTTGCCTTTTGCATCAATCACCAAGGGCAGTACTTCTTTTTCATCCGGCAGGGCTAATAATTCTTTAAACGAATGTTCACTCAGGGCCAGATTTGCCTTTTCAGCGTCACTGACCCCACCCATGAAACTTCCACCAAAATTCATTTGGCTGGTCTGGGTGCTCAGGAATGATTCCAATCCGGCATTAATTAGCTGATAATCTGGTGAAGTGAAGTTATTCACAAAGGTGAAATAATTTGGAAAGATATTGTACGGCTTTTCACTGTTTGAACTAAAGCCTCGACCTCCTCTCATCATCATTCGGTAATCCATACCACCTATGTCGAGAAAGTTCGACCTGATCAAGTTGGTCAGCACCTGGGCCTGGATATCAATATCAAGTAGCATTTGGTCTCTATCCAAAGCTCGGTCAATGGCCCATTCAAGTTGTTGATGAACATCACCTTGCTTAAGGCGACTCAGGTTTTCGGGATACAAAATGAGCCCAGGCTGGATATAATCATAGGCCTTGGTCCACACCCGTTCATATGAATAGAAATGGTATGGCGCTTCAGTTAGCTTCAGATAATCGAAAGGATATTCTAGACCTATACTGCGGCTGTAATCCTCCATGCTTTCTTTGACCATAAGACCCAATGTATCAGCCAATAATTCTAGCTCATACAGAAAGGCATCGTGTCCTTCAATATAGTTGAGCTCAATATTCAGACCATCCACTTCAAGATTCTTGGTGAGGTATGGCCCTATGACCAAACTGATGCCCTGCAAGGGTGTATTGGTATTGAAATACCATTTTTCACCCGTCTGTGTTACACTACCTTGTGATACCGGAACCAGATTTTCTGGGGCAGTGACGGTGAGGTCAAACTGACTAAAATGGATTTGTGGACGAACTGAGATAGTACTTCCAAAGGTTCCTCCAGGAATAGGATACCACACTGATTCAGGCGTCATCAGAGCATAGTCATCCTGAAGGATAGCGTATCGCTTTGCAGCTGCCATTGGGAAATCAGGTCCGTGTTTCTTATCCAGTTTATCGTCTAAAATATCAAGGTTGCATATACGTTCGTCCAAGACTCCTTCGTACTCAAAAGTGAGCACCAGAGGTTCTCCTGTAACTGAAGTCGGTTTATTTAGGGTAATCAAATGATGTTCACGAGAGAATTCAAGGGTTTGTCCATTCATAGCCACTTTGAACAGTTCGAGCCCCGGATTTAGTGAAAAGATGATTTCATCGGGCAGGTCGGGCAAAGTGCCTTCTAGTTCAAGGTCAACAGTTGCTTGCATTATTGATCCTTCGTGCTTAACATCCAATTGGTAAGATCTCGGTGAAACTCGATCGGTTGAAACTATCTGGTCGTTCAGCTCGCGCATTTCTGCGCGTACATTCAAGTCTCCCTTATTATTTAGAAAATAGGTGGCACCGGCTCCCAGTCCAATGACGAAGAATCCGATCATCAGGATAAAAGACAGTACGCTAAATGGTCTGGATTGAGGTAAGCGTTTGAGCAATAATATAGTTGCAAAAATGAAAGAAAGGCCTAGACTGAAATAGATACCCCGATGGATCAGGATATCTGCAGCATGACCTGATCCGATTATATCTGACCACATCATGGGGAAGGTGAACGCCATGTAGTCGAATAAGTGATGTGAATGATCTTTCACAAAAAACAGACTAACAGCAGCCAGTCCCAGTAAAACAACCAGGGTTACGGCCTGATTTCTGATGACTGACATCAATAAAAAGGCCAAACCAAGTGTAAATACCAGTGTTGGAAGTCCCTGCAACAGTGGATAAATCAAATAGGCCGTGTAATCAATGGCCACCGTTGAAACAACCAGATTGATGATTAAAGCCATGAGAAATACCAGGATATTCAAAAACATGAAGACCATCACGACTCCAAAGGTTTTTCCCCACACATATTCCCAATTGGTCATCGACCGGGTGTAAATCACCTCAGTGGTATCGAGTTTCTTATCGCGTTTCAGAAAATCAGAGGCCAGAAATATGGCCAACAGAGCCTGTGCAATATTAAGCAAGGCCATATTCATATAAGGTACGTTAGATGCTATGGCCCGTATGGCCCAATTCCCATCTCCACCCTCGGTTAACAAGCCGATGTTCATCCCTAGCAGATTCAACAGGATTAAAACAGAAAATATCCTGAAGAACCAGCTTCTAAAAAGAGTTCGCATTTCAAAGCGCGCAACTGTTCTAATTTTTGCTATATATCCCATGATCTTCTTTTATCCCTGATTTGCTAAATAATGCTCCATATAATACACATATGCGTGCTCCAGATTTGGAATCACCGGTTTACCGGGCAATTCGGTAAGTTCATCAGCAACAATCTGCATATCCCAACCGTCAATAGCCGGTATTGTACTGATCACATTGTACATTTCATTCACCCTTTCAAACTCAGCATTCGACACATTCACCTCAAAGACATGTCCCTGAGCAGTATCGACGAGTCCATCGGGCGCCCCATTAAATACCAGCTTGCCTTTATCAAGGAGGGCCATGTTGTTGCAGGTACTCGATATATCACCGACAATGTGGGTCGATAGTATGATGATCATCTCTTTCTCTGTCATCTTTGACAAAAGGTTTCTAAAGCGAATCCGCTCATCCGGATCGAGGCCTGTGGTAGGCTCATCCACAATCACCACTTTTGGGTCTCCGATCAGTGCCTGGGCAATCCCCAAACGCCGCTTCATACCACCCGATAACTTATTGGCTTTACGGTCTCTGACTTCAAACAGGCCGACCGATTCGAGCATTTCTTCCACTTCATTATTCCTTGCCTTTTTGTCTTGTAATCCAGCTAAACGGGCCGAATAGTCAAGAAATTCCCAGGTACTAAGCTTGGCAAAGAAGCGAAAATCCTGGGGCAGATAGCCCAGAACCGATCGTATTTTACGTCGGTTTCGTTGCAGATCCATCCCGTTCACCTTGATCTTTCCTTTCGATGGTTTCATGAGTGTAACCAGGATCTTCATCAGGGTAGATTTCCCAGCCCCGTTAGGACCAAGCAATCCAAACATCCCATCTTCTATTACCAGGTTTATATCATGTAAAGCACGGTTCCCGTTTCTATAAATCTGGGTTAATTGTTCTATTTCAATTTTCACGTTGTAAGGTTTGGCTATTGCACAATCTGTAGATTGGATAAAAGTACAACGAAAGAGTTTAATATATACTTGTTAATAATTGTTAAATCTTAATAAAAAAAGCATTAATCACTCCCCTTCTGTAAAGAATGAGTGATTAATGCTTCTATAAATCTCCTGCCGGATGGGATATCAGACCTGCTCTTTATCGAGCTGCCGGCCAATGAAGAAACCAGATATCATGCCCAAGCCTCCAAAAATGAATACCGTGCCCAGGATAAACAATTCTATCTGGTCAATGGTAAACAGGTCATCCATCCAAACTGCCATCACAAAGCCCAAGCCCAGTCCGATCATGAACATCCCGAATTTCAGCAAGAATTTTATGGTTCCATTGGGTTTTCTCTCTCTCGGCTGCCTGGGTAACTTCGGGGTACGGAATGGATCTGAGGCAACTCCCTGCTCGATCATGGCCATTCTTTCTTTGTTGCGTGTTACATAATACATGTAAAAGATTCCGAAAGCTGAGGCAAATAATGCAATAAATATTAATGCGACTCCCATAATTTTATAGTTTAAATTTATATTCTATTTTACCTTTTGACGGTAAAGTGAATAAGTGGTTACACTTTTATGTAACCCATTTAGCTAATTGAACGTCTAATCATCAGATGACAGTCGATAAAGACTTACAAACCATAGCTGCAGTATTACAAGGAGAGCGTGAGGCTTTTGGTGATTTGATTGATCGCTACCAGCAGCAGGTTTTTCGATTGAGCATGGGCATTTTGAGAGACCCTGATCGAGCCGAAGAGGCTACGCATGTGACTTTTATCAAAGCCTATGAAAACCTGGGGCGGTTCAGAAAGGGAGCCCGGTTTTCATCGTGGCTGTATCGAATTGCATACAATACCTGCATCACTGACATCCGGCAGGTAAAGAAAAAAGAAACCATTGAGTACAACATGGAAGTCAGGCCTCATGAACCAAGCATCAACGAGGGATTTGCTGATCTCACACGAGCAGATCAACGTACCTATATTGAAGATGCCCTGGCTGCTTTATCTGATGATGAAGCATTTTTAATCAAAGGCTATTACCTTGAAGAGCTAGACATCAGTGAATTGGTTACGATAACCGGGCTGAGTCAGTCAAATGTGAAAGTAAAATTACACCGGGCTCGAAAACGCATATATACCCATTTGAAAGAAAAACTGGCCAGTGAAGCACCGGCCTTAATCGGAACTCACTAATGAGGAGGTCATGATGAAAAACAAAGCAGAAGATCCGATTTTTAAAAGCATGTTGGCTTCGGCCGATTATGATTCTGTTTGTTCAGAAGTAAAAGAAAACATATTATCGGATATCAGGAATATGCCCATACCAGTCAAGCAGGGTAAAACAGATCGGCGAATTCGGTTGGTAGTCGTGGTGACAAGCGTGATAATTGGATTGTGCCTGCTGGTTGGCTTATTTAATATTGACTGGACGAGTGGGTATCTGATTGGCCAAGATTGGCTTCAAATTAATTTCAATCCTAAATTGAACTGGAACCTATCACTTGATCATTTAAACAAGATCCACCTTCCGGATATCAAGTTCACCAAGTTTTGGTATTACCTGGCTGGAGGCCTCATTGCTTTTTGGATGTACTTTATTCTTGACCGCTTACTGGGTCGCGTATTCAGATTCAGGTAAGATTAGGCAGAATAGGCATCCTTTCGCATGGTCCAAATAAATGGGATAGCCAAAATACCGCCGATGACCGACAGCTGGTAACTTAATTCCAGTCCAATACGATCAGCCATCCATCCGATTACCATCACCATCACAGCATTCAGCAAAAAATTGACAGTGAAATAGAGACCATTGATAAAGGTTTTGTGCTCAGTATGGGTATTGTTCACGACCGTCAACAAGATTGGATTCGGAGCAAAGAGGAAAGCACCCAGGATCAACAATATTGGAATTCCCCAATAAGCGTTTACCTGGGTTAAGCCCATCATAAGAAGGGGGGTAACCACAGCTATAACGCGCATCATTCTACGGTTACCAAAACGATCGCCAAGTGGGCCAGCCACTAAGGTTCCTGCCACTCCAGCAGCATTTAGAATCGAGAGAGAGGCACCCGCAAACCAAATCGAAAAACCCTGGATGTCGAGATAAGTAGGTAAAAACAGGGTTAAAGATGATTTAATGGCCCCAAACATGAACGTAAAGCCGCTCAAATGAAAAAACATGGGTGCCATTTTTCTAAAAATGACAAAATAATTGGTTCGACTCTGGGATTTGGAAAAATCTCGGCGAATTTCAATATCCTTCAGCCGGTAGAATAAAATAATGGAGGCCAGAATACCGACCGGCATCAAGCGCCAGGTACCTTCCAATCCCCAAAGAGATACCGCAGCAAGAATAGCTATGGGACCGGCTGTTCTCGCCAATTCACCACCCACCATAAAGAAACTCATCCCCAGACCGGGTCGATCTCCAGACACCTTGCGAATCATCACCGGACCCGGAACATGAAAAAATGCAGAACTGAAGCCCGACACAAACATCAATATAGCAAGTATGGTAAAATGTGGAGCTACGCCTATTAAACTCATAGAGATGGCCGTAATGGCTGGAGTGATGATAATGAAGTAACGAGCTTTTGCCCGTTCGGCCAAAATGCCAATCAGGGGATTAAATAAGGTGGGAATTCGTTGAAAAACCGAGAGCACCCCGCTTTGGAACAGGTTTATTCCCAGCTTATCAATCAGAAGGGGCAAAATGGGTGCAAGAAATGCAGTATATACATCATGAAAAAAATGGGCCACTGAGAGTGAAAGCACATTGGCCGTTTGAAATCCGTTTGCTTTTTTCATCCGGCTACTTTGGCGCTATGCGGTAGAGGTAGAAAGCAATGAGGGCGTAAAGTATGTTTGGAATCCAAACACCCATGAGGGGTTTAAGACCGCCCGAAATAGAAAACTCCTTCGATATTTGCATAAAAAGGATGTATGAAAAGCTCAATGCGATTCCAAATCCGATGTGCATGCCCATTCCCCCTCGCATTTTTCTGGTGGATAGGGTTACTCCGATCAAGGTCATGATAAAGACTGCAAACGGCGCGGCCGATCGTCGATATAGCTCAATAAAGTAATGGGTGGTATCCTGACCCCTGGATTTTTCAACCTGAATGAACTCGCGCAACACATTGGTTGGCATTGATTCAACAATATTGTGGGCCCGCTTGAATTCTTCAGGATACAAATTGAGTGTCGTATCTATTGTACTGCCTGTTGTAAGCTGTTCAGTAATACCATCGACTTCTCTGATCCAATAGTTTTGTGCACGCCATTTTTGTTTGGTTGAGTCCCAGCGGATATTGTCTGCCATCATTTTTGACACCAATTCTCCATCTTCAACTTTTTCCATCGAAAAGCGAAATCCGTAATCAGATCTTACATTATAGCGCTCTAAATACACAAAAACACCAGGACCGATTTGCTTGTGAATATGCTTGACCGGGTTGCGGTAACTTTGCTTGAAATACTTTTCAGAAAATTGAAGTCGATTCACATTAGCGTGAGGGATCACATAGTGCCCGAGAACAAAGGTTAACAGGGCAATTATGGTCGCAGATAACAAATAAGGGAGCATCAGCCTGCGGTAACTCACTCCACAAGATAAGATGGCAATAATCTCTGAATGGGTTGCCATTTTGGAGGTGAAGTAGATGACGGCGATAAATACAAACAGGTGAGTATAGAGGTTGGTGAAGTATGGAATGAAATTCAAATAATATTGCCCAAGAATCGCTTGAATCGGAGCTTTATTCTCTATAAAATCATCCACTTTCTCTGAAAAATCGAATACCACACTGACCAGTATAATCAGCCCCAGTGCAAAAAAGAAGGTACCCAGGAACTTCTTGATGATGTAAATATCGATTTTCTTTAATCCCAACATGCTATAATCTATTGCCGAGTTTTTTTACCATGGTGGCTTTCCAGGAAGTAAATGATCCTTCAATAATGTGCTGCCGGGCTTGTTTAACGAGTTCGAGATAGAAGGCCAGGTTATGCAAACTCGCAATTTGCGCACCAAGACGTTCTCCGGTTGTTACCAAATGGCGCACATAGGCTTTAGAATATTGCTGGTCAACATAAGAGGTGCCGGCTGAATCCAGTGGTGAATAGTCTTTCCGCCATTTCTCATTTTTCATATTGATGATTCCTTCGCTGGTAAAAAGCATACCGTTCCGACCATTTCGTGTGGGCATCACGCAATCAAACATATCCACTCCCAATGCGATTCCCTCAAGAATGTTAATGGGTGTGCCGACACCCATTAAGTAACGTGGTTTATCCAGTGGAAGTATATCATTAACCACAGCTAACATGGCATACATGTCCTCAATCGGTTCACCAACTGAAAGACCACCAATGGCATTTGCAGGCATCTCTTGACGGGCGACAAATTCTGCAGATTGTTTACGCAAATCAGGGTACACAGAACCCTGGACAATGGGCATAAAAGTTTGATTGTGCTGGTAACGTGGTGGCGTTTCATTAAAATGCTTGATCCCTCTCAAGAGCCATTGATGTGTAAGATTCATCGAATCCAGGGCATACTGTTTATCACAGGGATAGGGTGTGCATTCATCGAAAGCCATCATGAAATCAGATCCAATCATTCGCTGGATGTCAACCACATTCTCAGGTGTGAAAAGGTGTTTTGAACCGTCAATGTGTGAAGAGAATTGTGCTCCTTCTGCACTCAGCTTTCGATTAGCCGCTAGTGAAAAAACCTGATAGCCTCCACTATCAGTGAGTATGGGTTTGTTCCAGTTCATGAACTGGTGCAGACCACTTGCTGACTCAATCACATCCATACCGGGTCTCAAATAGAGGTGGTAGGTATTTCCTAATATAATTTGAGCTTTTGTATCGGCAAGCAATTCAGTCTGATGAACGGCCTTAACCGTTGCAGCCGTACCAACTGGCATAAAAATGGGAGTTTCTATTTCCCCATGATCCGTTTGTATCAGGCCTGCCCTGGCCTGGCTTTCCGCATCTGTGGTGTGAATAGAGAATTTCATCCGTTGGTCTGTCGGCCAAAGATAGTCAAAATTCCCTGGCATCTTTTTCCTCATGTAGTGAAAACCACTATCTTTAGACACAGGTTGAGTCTGACTACCACAAGGCAAAAACCACTGATAATCATATGATAACAGACTTGTTCCGTATTTCTATAGACTCGAATCAGGATTGGCTCTGGTATTTACTGGCATCGCTGTGTCTGTTGGCTTTCACAATTCAACTCTATTATTTTGTTCGCCTCTATTTACCACTCATCCGATTTAAAAAAGTGAATGTAAAATCCGTCATGGAGCCTGTTTCAGTGATCATTTGTGCTCGAAATGAGGCGGCTAACCTCAAACGCTTTTTACCCTCGGTACTTAACCAGTTTTATCCAGAATTTCAGGTTATTGTTGTCAATGATGGATCTACTGATGAAAGCGCCGACATACTATCAACTTTTAAGGAACAGTATAAACACCTGTATATCACAGGAATTGAACCCAGACCCTATCAGAACACAAAGGGGAAGAAACTGGCTCAAACCATTGGAATAAAGGCTGCGAAATTTGATCAGTTGTTATTTATTGATGCTGATTGTGAACCTGTTAATCCCAATTGGATCAGGCATATGCAATCGAACTTCCTGCAGCAAACTCAAATTGTTTTGGGTTATGGGAAATACATCCCAGCCAAAGGTTTATTAAATAAATGGATTCGTATTGATACCGTATTCATAGCTATGCAATACATGGTAATGTCCCTGATCGGAAAGCCATTTCTGGGTGTTGGCAGAAACCTGGCCTACCGTAAAAGTCTGTTCTTTGAGCGGAAAGGTTTTGCTAGTCATTTACATTTGGCATCCGGTGATGATGATCTTTTCGTTAATGAGAATGCTGACCGATATAATACAGTAGTAGAGATCCACCCTGAAAGCTTTACTCAGTCGCTGCCTAAAACCAAATTTAAAAATTGGATTCGCCAAAAGAAACGGCATTTAACCACTGGCATGTGGTATAAAAAAGAGCACCGCCGTTTTTTGGGAGCCGAGTTGTTATCAAGAATGGTGTTCTATCTATCTGCAATTCTTTTGTTGACATTCTACTTTTGGCCAGGGTATATTATCAGCTTGATTTTGCTCAGAATTGGAATATTCGCCTATTTTTTCAAGCGTTCAATGAAGCGATTGAATGAGCGGAATATATTAGTATATTCACTATTTTACGACTTGGTCTGGCCACTCTTGGGTGGCATTCTTTTTGCAGGCAATATCTTGAGGAAAGGTAAAAGTAAATGGTAAGTAAATCGAATCTTTCACAACGAGCCAAACAAGACTACGAATTGGTTCTTGAAGCCCGGCGAGGTAGTCAGAATGCCTTTGCTAAACTGCTGGGTCGGTACTGGGATTCGATTTTTTTCATGCTGTTAAAAATGGTCCACAATCAAGATGATGCTGAAGATTTAACCATTGAAGCTTTTGGTAAAGCCTTTAAGAATTTACAAAACTACGAACCTGATTTTGCTTTTAGCACCTGGCTGTTCAAGATTGCTAATAATAATGCCATAGACTTTATTCGCAAGCAAAAAGGCAAAATGGTCACCATCGACAATCAAGGGAAAAATCCGGAGGAAGAAAACGTGATCCAACTACAATCGATGGCTCCCGACCCAGAAGAAGAGCTTATAAAGAATCAGAAAGCACTTTTATTGAAGGAAGTTGTTGAACAATTGAAGCCCAGATATAATCGCCTGGTAATCCTGAGGTATTACCGTGAATTCTCATATGAAGAGATTGCTAAAGAGCTTGATCTGCCTTTAGGTACCGTAAAGGCGCAACTATACAGGGCCAAGGAGCTACTAGCCACTATCTTGAAAAACAAAGAAGTCTGAGTGGATATCATTCGTAAATATTTTCCCAACCTGTCGGATTCACAAATCAAACAGTTCAGCGAGTTGGAGGCGATATACCGGTATTGGAATGCCAGAATAAACGTATTATCGAGAAAAGACCTGGATGCTTTCTATGAGCGCCATGTCCTTCACTCTTTAGGCATTGCCAAGTGTTTTCAGTTTACCCAGGGAACAGAGCTACTTGATTTAGGTACTGGAGGTGGGTTTCCGGGGATACCTTTAGCCATCTTTTTTTCCGAATGCCACTTTACCCTGGTTGATTCAATTGGTAAAAAGATTAGAGTTGTTAATGAACTTATTCAGGCAATAGGTTTAGACAACGCTGAAACACAGCATGTCAGAGCTGAAGAGATGAATCGAAAGTTTCATTTTGTGCTCACTCGAGCCGTGGCACCCATGTCTACATTGATGTACTGGACAAGGCAGTTATATCACAATTCTTCTATCGGAAAGGTGTCAAACGGATTGATTGCTCTCAAAGGGGGCGATCTCTCTGATGAGCTTTCGATGATTAATAAACCGGTTGAACTTTTTGAGTTGTCAAACTACTATGATGAAGCCTTCTTTGCCACAAAAAAAATTGTGTACCTCAACGTTCAATAAATCAGCTATTCCTTTGTTGTTTTCAATTTTAACTTTACCTTTGCAATCCGAATTCAGAAAGGATTAAAAGAAAAGAGATATGAAGCGCACATTTCAACCTTCGAAACGCAAGAGAAAGAACAAGCATGGTTTTCGTTCACGGATGGAATCAACCAGCGGAAGAAACGTGTTATCAGCACGACGTGCTAAGGGTAGAAAGAAAGTTAGTGTTTCAGACGAACCACGACACAAAGTTTAAATTAACCCTACATATTCATCACAGTTTTTAACAAGCTTGTGATCTCTGCAAATCCCGTTTACTCGGGATTTTTTTGTTTACTCATTCTGAGCTCAAACCAATCTGAAGGAATATCCAGAGGATCAGTTAATTCACGTAATCTGGGATAATAGGGGTAAGCTCCTGTCGTATAATCCATCGGGATTAAAGAATCTGACAAATACTTACTGTTTACTCGATCAATTAAGAAAAAAATCGTTTGCTCACTAATTTTTTGATTCATTCGTGTTGCAACCTTCTCCTCGTGGCCGACAAACTCAGCCCCTTGCATCCAGTCTACCGGCAAGGGATTCTTTGAATCAAGCAGGGGATATACAATTGCCGCATTTGGAATAACTACAAATTGGTCTTTCGGTTCGCCAAGCTCTTGATACAGACGGTCAATTTCAGCAAGATATTCAAAGGTGTTTTGATTTGTCTTAATATTTCCCATATCAGGGTACATGCTTTGTAATGAGAAATGAAGGTCTCTGGCTGACAGATCACGGTAGTTGAACTTTTGCTGGCTGTATACACCCAATACAGTAATAGTTGCACTAAGCATGACAGAGATTAAGGTGACAATCTGAATAAATCTCATTGATGCCATTCTTGCTGTTTGTAAAGAATGAGTGCAAAGAACCAGTATTGCGCCAAACAGCAAGCCAAAAGAAAAAACAGGAGCATTATCACCTAATGAAATTGATGAGGTCCATGCGATTAGCAATGCCCCAAGTCCAAGGATTCGTCTTCCTTTTGAATGGCCATCACCAACATGGACAAACACAGCGGCCAGCAATAACCAAAACAATTGAAAACTGAACCAGAACAGGTGCTTAGCCAAAACCATCCCCAATACACCACAAACCAATGTTGCAACCAAGATCAGGCCATTAAGCAGGTCTATTATTGGTTTTCGAAATGATTGGCTGCTTAATTCAAACTGGCTCCAACGTCGGTATAGAGAAGAAAGCAGAATAACAAGGAAAACCAGCAGAGTTGGGGAGTGCCAAAAACTATTGCTGAATTTAACAACCCCAGTTTCCCAGAGCTCTGATCGACCGGTCAGCTGAGAAACAAAATCGCCAAGGGCCCTGTGACGCAATAGTAACACCAAATATATCCATAGGGGCCAGGCACCCAACACCAATCCAGAAATGACTTTTACAGGTGGTCTGTATAACAGGTATTTTATTCCCATCCATACCACCAAAACCAATGCCGGAAGTGCAAATGTTTGTCGGCACAGGGCTGCCAGAACAGATGTACTCACTACCATCAATAGATTCAGAAATGTGTATCGACTAAATAACAGAACCTGGGTAGCCACCAGCGCAGACAAAGAAATAAACAGCAAAGCATCAATGGTAGTCCATGGAAATAAATTGTAGTGATTCTGGGTCAACACGAAAATCCAGGCCATTAAGAGGGGTAATAGTGACCTAGTCAAAGCTGTATTCTTTGGTAAGAACCAATAAAAAATCACCGTCCAGATGAGCGCAATCATCAGGTATTCAAATAGCACAAACCAACGTGCAGAAATTTCAAGCGGGAGGGGGGTGAAAAAGTGCAGGCTGTGAAGCACACCTGAACCAACTGGTCGAATACTGATGAAATCCTTGTGTGGTATCTGCCCATCCAGCAGGCGAAAAGACTGGGCCAGTATCACACCATCATCAGATGGATTGAATCCTTCATTCGCTGGAATATTAAAAACACCATAGATTATTAGCAGTAAACCCGACGTTGCGAGTATAATGAATCGATTTGACCAGCTACGACTCTTCATGGTATTCTTCTTCGGTGTTAACCGCCCAGATATTGCCTTTGTCTGTCAATCCTGCCACCAGATTATCTACAGCGGTCATGGCTGTTAACATACTGTGATCCTGGTTGTTATATTTATGCATGCCGTTTCTGCCAACTAAAAAAAGATTGGCAATAGTATCAGTGAATTGTCTGATGGTATCGAACTGCTCATAACTACCAAAATAGGCCGGATAGGTTTTAGGCATTCTCACGACGGTGCCATCAATGAGATCTTCAGACTCAGCCAGTCCCATCTTGACCAACTCATCAATAGCTAATTTAAGCAACTCCTGATCCTGCATCATCCACAGGGCATCCCCCTCGTCGCAGAAATACTCCAGACCAAGCCAAACTTTGTCTGGATCATTTACCATATAGGGACTCCAGTTATTAAATACCTGAATCCGGCCAACTTTTACATCCGCTTCCTGCACATAAATCCAATTATCGGGAACCATTTGGACATTAGAACGGTCTGGACGGATTTTCATTTTGTGCAGCAATACTCCTACGGCGATGAAATCACGATACTGGAGTCCATCAGATACAGATTTGATTTCAATCGGTGCTTTGGGTTCAAATCCAGCTATGAGATCTTTGACAGGCATAGTGCTAAAAACGAGATCAGCAGGCCAATGCTGTGATTCTGAATCTGATGTAGCTGCGGATTCAACACCCCAGACACTGTCGGGGCTCCAATGAATTGTTTTAACCGGGTGATTGAACAACAAAGTAACTCCCCTCGCCTCAAGCTCATGGGCTACAGTTTCCCACAATTGTCCTGGTCCGAGCTTGGGATATAAGAATCGATCAATCAGACTGGTTTCAGTTTTCTTTTGGCGAACGCCTGCATCCCTGGGTACAATAGACCGGAGTGCATGCCATAATGCTTTAGTCACCGATAATCCCTTTACTCGTTGTGCACCCCACTCAGGTTTAATTTGCTCACAAGGTACACCCCAAACTTTTTCGGTATAATCTTTAAAGAAGGTCCGGTACAAGACAGTACCAAAGCGGTTTATAAAGAAATCCTCCAGACTGGTTTCGTGCTTTATGGGTTTAATTCTGATCAACAGGTACGACCAGGCTATACGAACAATGCGCAGTAATCCAAGATTCCTAACGGTATTCCAATTGAGTTTGATGGGATAATTAAAGAACTTTCTGAGGTAGAAGATCCTTGACAGGCGGTTTCTCACCAACATTACCTTGTCTGTCTTTTTTGGATTAGCATCCGCAAAATGGGCACTTATTTTCTTTGACCGGTTGTGGTAGGTTAGCTCTATCTCTCTACCCTGAGCTGATTGTTCAAGCGGTAAGAACTGAAGCCACCAATCCATTACCCGGTCAGATTTAGAAAAGAAACGGTGTCCACCAATATCCATTCGATTGCCTTTGTAATTCACCGTTCTGGATATTCCACCAATCTGATCAGTTGCCTCCAGAATGGTAACAACATAATCGGTACGGGTGACCAGTTCATAGGCGGCAGTAAGACCAGCTGGTCCGGCTCCGATGATCACGGCTTGTTTCTTTTTTTCTGTCATGTCTGAAGCACAAAGATGGAAAAAGTACTTGGCCAAACAAAAGGTAGAAAATCGCTATTTTTAGCCGCAAATGGTACACATGAGGAATTCAGACCCCCGGTTTGATCAGATTGAGGAAAAGGTAATACAGGGCATTCGCCTTGATTCTGACGATGGATTATTGCTGTATGAAAAAGGTGAATTGGGATTTTTAGGACGGCTGTCAAGCCTGGTCAGAAAGCGCCTCAATGGGGATGCGGTGTTTTTTAACCGGAATTTTCATATTGAACCCACCAATATTTGCATTCATAATTGCCTATTCTGTTCTTATAGGCGTCGGGTAAACGAAGATGGCTCATGGGAAATGGATAAAAGTCGCACGTTGGCTGAAATTGATCGCCTGAGTACTCCCGGGGTCAGCGAAGTACATATCGTTGGCGGGGTTCATCCCCAACGTGACCTGCATTACTATGCTGACCTCATTGCTGGGATTAAGAATGCCCAGCCTCAGTTGCAGATCAAAGCCTTCACTGCTGTTGAGCTTGACTTCATGATCAGAAAGGCTGGGATACCGCTTAAAGAAGGGCTATCGATACTTAAAAAGGCCGGTCTGGCTTCTATCCCGGGAGGTGGGGCCGAGATTTTTGATGAGAAACTCAGGAAGAAAATTTGTCCTGACAAAGCGGATTCCGAAACCTGGCTTCACATCCATCATACTGCTCATGAGTTGGGTATCTACTCCAATGCAACGATGCTATATGGGCATCTTGAAAGCTATACCCATCGTATCGACCACTTATTTCGCTTGAGGGAGCTACAAGAGCAAACTTCAGGATTTCAGGCATTCATCCCGCTCAAGTACCGTCATATGAATAACGAATTGTCTACTATTGGCGAAGTCGCTGCAACCGAGGATTTACGCAATTATGCGATTAGTCGGATTTTTCTTGACAACATCCCCCACATCAAAGCTTACTGGCCAATGATTGGTAAAGAATTGGCTGGACTTTCGCTCGACTTTGGGGTCGATGATTTAGATGGTACGATTGATGACACAACCAAGATCTATTCAATGGCCGGCGCAGATGACCAGCGGCCTATATTTACCACCACAGATCTCATTGCCCTCATCAAAGCAGCCAATCGGCAGCCAATTGAGCGCGACACACTGTATAACACACTCAAAGCCTACTAATTAGATTACATTTGCCATCCGGTAGGTAATTATTCTTTGTGAGAAGATAATTTTATCTTTGCTGAACCGTTCAAAAATAGCACACAGGTTATGCCTAAGAAGAAGAGATTATTTTGGCGCTTTTTGCTTTCGAGAATCTTTTGGAAGAATCTCGGACTTGCCCTGGGGATTACCCTGGTGATCTTTATTATTGTAAGAATCGGACTGCATTTTTATACCGACCATGATAAGGAGATTCAGGTCCCTAACTTGACCGGGCTAAACCTACCTGAGGTTGACCAGTTGTGTTATCAACAAGACTTACTCTGGGTCATTCAAGACAGTGTTTATAATCCGGACGTACCGGGTGGAAGTGTTATTGACCAATATCCACCTGCCGGATTCAGGGTAAAAAAGAAAAGAAAGGTTTTCCTGACAACAAACTCCTGGTATCCTGAGATGGTTCTCATGCCCAAGGCATCTGACACTCATTTCAGACAAGCGAAACGGATATTAGAAACCAACGGTTTGTTCATCGACAGTCTGGAATATGAGCCCTACTATGCCCGTACTTACGTAATGAAACAGAAATTCAGAGGTGAAATCATTGAGCCCGGTACCCCCATTGAAAAAGGATCGGGAATCACATTGGTGTTAGGACAAGGATTAAGTAATGAGACCGATTTCATTCCGAAATTGATCAACATGACCAAAGATACTGCTACCGACATAGCCTTGAATTTGCATTTCAACATTGGTGCCGTTGTGTATGATGAAAGCATTCTGACGGGCGACGACAGCCTCACTGCAAAGGTTTTCAAACAATTTCCTGATTATCATAACCGCAAGGCACAACTTGGATCACCAATTGATATCTGGTTAACCCTCGACACTTTAAAATTAATGGAAGCAGATTCAACCTTATTTCCGAGAGATAGCTTGGGGATCACAGCGATTGAATCCTTGAATGAATGAGTCATATGGCAAAAAGAACAAGTATACTCTGTCTGATGATGATGATTGGTTTTTCACTGGGAATTCAAGCCCAGGAAAAATTGAGCTCACTAGGTAGCAATCCAAGACAGGCCAGTGGACCACAAACAACACATAAATCGGGTCAGGTTCTGACCTTACCTTTTATTGATGATTTTTCGTTTGACGAGGTGTATCCAAGCGGTGAGAAATGGATCGACAATCACGTGTATGTGAATAACACGCTTGGGGTAGATATGAAGAGTTTCGGTATCGCCAGTTTTGATGCCATGGATTCAACCGGAGCCATATATGCACATGCGAAGGTTGCCGGATTTACCGCTGATTTCATGACTTCGCAGGCCATCGACCTCGATCTTGGTGCTGACACCAGTGTTTACCTGAGTTTTTATTATCAACCACAAGGTCTGGGAGATGCACCCGAAGCTACTGATTCATTGATCGTTGAATTCTTCTCACCCCAAGATAATCAATGGATCTGGATTTGGAGCACACCGGGAACAGGGGTACACGATTTTAAGCAAGTATTGATTCCTGTGAGGGGAGCCCTGTTTATGCAATCGGGGTTTCAATTCAGGTTCAAAAACATCGCCTCACTGGCCAATGCCTTTGAAAACAGTTTAAAAACCAATGCTGATCACTGGCACATTGACTATGTGTACCTGAATAATGAACGACATTATCGAGATACTATCTTCAATGATCTTAGTCTCAAGCAAGCCACCGGATCATTATTACTGAATTACGAAGCCATGCCCTGGGAGCACTTTCAGGAAGTAGGAATCAGTGAAGTAAAGACCATTTTCCCGATTAATTTAATGAACCTATCGGGACAACGGAAATTCTTTGCTCCTGAATTCCGCATTGTTGATATTGATGGTTCGACGAGTGGTTTTGAGAAGGTCTTGTCGGCTGATGAAGTGCAGGCTTTCCAAGATTTGCAGTACGATGCTACCTTTAATTATGGTTTCACATCAGATGCCGGTGATTCAGCGCGGTTTAGGGTTGAGCTCGATTTGAAGCCAAGCGAACAGGATTTAATTCCGGGCAATGAACGCTTGATTTATCAGCAGGTTTTTACTGATTATTATGCTTTAGACGATGGCAGCGCTGAGGCTGGGTATGGACTCGTTGGAGAAGGCGCAACCAATGCCCGTGTTGCCTATCGTTTTAACAATTACCAACCAGGTGACTCATTGGTTGGTGTATCGATGTTCTTTAACCGCAGTTTTGAAGATGCCAACCACAAATACTTTCAATTAGCCATATGGAACGAGATAGATGGATTACCTGGGGATCTCCTGCATATTCAGCAGGGCACTCGTGCCAGCAATCAAATGGGTTTAACGGGTTTCGACTATTTTGAACTTGACACTTCCCGTTTGGTTCCAAATGTGTTTTATGTGGGTTGGTACCAGGTAACCAATGATTTTTTAAACGTGGGCTTTGACCTGAACTCGGATAATCAGGATCGCATCTTTTTCAATATGGCGGATCAATGGCAAAACACCAGTTTCGAAGGCTCTCTGCTGGTGCGACCAGTCTTTGCAAACCGATCGAAAAAAGCATCTGTCCAGCGGCCATTCTCTGAGGTGCCCATGCCAAACTTGATTGTTTATCCAAATCCTGCCAGTGATTATCTCAACCTAGATTATGATCCGCTTCTTGAACAAGCCAACTTTTACCTGATCGACAATACGGGTCGCCAGGTTATTCCTGTACAAACCATAGGCCCCCGAATTGACATTTCACAGTTAAAAGGAGGTACCTACTTCGTTATTATCCAAAAAGACAATTTTCCGCTGATCAATAAGAAGATCCTGGTGCTCAATGACTAAACCTTGGATACATCCCGATGAACTTGAAGAGCAAAACGAACTGTTTGAGCATTTCAGGTTTGTAGCGGATAAGGGTCAAAACCCACTTCGTATTGACAAATACTTACTTCACAAGCTTGAGGATACATCCCGAACTAAAATCAAGGCTGCTGCAGATGCAGGATGCATCAGGGTGAATGATCAACCTGTCAAAGCAAATTATAAAGTCAAACCCGATGATGTGATTGTTGTGATGCTTTCGTACCCTAAACGAGAGTTTGAGCTAATACCTGAAGACATACCCATCGATATTGTATATGAGGATGAATCTGTAGCAGTGGTCAATAAGAAACCAGGCATGGTGGTTCATCCTGCCTATGGTAATTTTACGGGTACCCTGGTCAATGCCCTAGCTTATCATTACAGAGACCTTGAGCTATTCCAAAGCACCGACAGCCGGGCTGGCCTGGTGCACCGGATCGATAAAAACACCAGTGGATTAGTAGTAGTCGCTAAAACCGAACAAGCCAAGTCGCATCTTGGCCAGCAGTTTTATAATAAAACCACTCATCGAATCTACCAGGCCTTGGTCTGGGGTCGGCCGAAAGAAGACGAGGGCACCATTAGTGGCCACATCGGACGAAATCCAAAAGATAGGAAATTGATGCATGTTTTCCCTGGGGGTGAACATGGAAAAGCGGCTGTCACACATTACCAATTACTTGAAGACCTGGGCTATATCTCACTGATCGAATGTAAGCTTGAAACAGGGCGTACTCATCAGATCCGGGTGCACATGAAGCACATTGGGCATCCGCTGTTTAATGATGAGGAATACGGTGGTGACCAGATTCTCAAAGGAACGACTTTTACCAAGTATAAGCAATTCGTTCACAACTGTTTCAAAATTCTACCACGGCAGGCTCTGCATGCCAAAGAATTGGGCTTTGCGCATCCCACTACGGGGGAATGGCTTTCCTTTAGTTCTGACCTACCGGATGATTTCTCCACGGTCATCCAAAAATGGCGTGTATATCTGAGCGCCAGAGACCAATAAGAATTCCCCAATCGTGTAACAATCAGCCTTTTTTTTACGTATCTTTGAGTAAGAGGCGGCTATTTTTATCATGAAAAAGGTGCGAAAACGTATCGGAATTTTAGGTGGTGGATATTCAGCTGAATATGAAGTCAGCATGAATAGTGCGCATCAGGTATTCGGTGAAATTGATCCCGAAAAATACGACTGTCTGGTAATCGAAATGACCCGGAAAGGTTGGTATGTAATACTGCCAGATGGTGAGAAAAAAGAAATAAATCGTGGTGATTTTACTTATACTGATCGGGATCAAATCAAGGGTTTTGATGCCCTTTTTAATGCCATCCATGGGCATCCTGGTGAGAATGGAATACTCAGCGCCTATTTTGATCTGATTGGTCTTCCGGTTACCGGCTCTTCAACTTTTTCAGCTAGCCTGAGTTTCAATAAATTTGCCTGCAACAACCTCCTTAGACCTTATGGTATCGATGTCGCCCGTTCAGTTATTTTCCACGACGGAGATGTTATTAATGAGAATGAGATCATCGCCCAGGTAGGTTTGCCGTGCTTTGTCAAACCGAATAGTGGAGGATCAAGCTGTGGCATCAGCAAGGTCATGAGCAAGGCCGAGATACCGGCCGCCATTCATTTGGCCTTGAAAGAAGATCAATCGGTTTTAATTGAACAATATATTGCCGGACGAGAATTGGAGTGCGGCATCATTATAAATGAATCTGATACTATTTGTTTACCAATCACTGAGATTGTTACAAATAATGAGTTCTTTGACTACGAAGCTAAATACACACCAGGAGTTGCTGATGAGATCACTCCTGCAGAAATTGCTCAACACATCGTGGATGACTGCCATTCAACTACTAAACGTATAGCGAGCATCTTAGAATGCGCCGGTTTGGTACGGGCAGACTTTATCTATGATGGGAGAAAGCTGTGGTTTTTGGAGATGAACACGGTACCCGGCATGACCGGAGTGAGCATTGTTCCACAGCAAATCAGAGCAATGGGAAAAACCCCTGGTGCGATTTATGAGGCTTTATTGGCGGATATTTTGGAAGAATAACACCATTTTATCAAACATAAGACCATGAAACGAAGGTTAATTCCACTGGCCCTCGTCCTGGTAATTGGAGGAGTTTTCTGTTCTTCTTGTGAAAAAGAAGAACCGTTGTCCAGTAAAAAGGAAGTACTTTCCTTTATTTTTGAGGCCAGCAAAAATGCTACTCTGGACCAAAACGTAATCGGTGTTGTCAGCGATAATATTTTAGTCGCTAACGTTCCATTTGGAACGGATGTTTCAGCCCTTGTCCCCACTTTTGAGGTCTCTCCCAAAGCTCAAATCAGTCCTGCTGAAGGGACTGCACTTGACTTTTCCTCTCCGGTAACCTTTACCGTAACTGCCGAAGACGGCAGCACTAAAGATTTTGTAACAGATATTGCTATCGAACCAGCCCCCTATCTAGGTTCATGGCGTAGCAATGCCATTGACTTTGGCCTCGGACTTATGTATGTTCATGTTGAAGCCAATGAGAATGGTGACATCACCATGGAGCTCGAAGAATTAATCTCTGGTGACCTTGATGCTCAGTCATTTAAAGGCTCTTTTAACCCTATCACACTAGCACATGAGCAAGTTTTAGTCAGTCAGACCCATCAGTGGCTTGACAAGAAATGGACTGAAACTAATGCTGAGCGGACCATTATGTATCATTTTGAGAAAGCACCAATGATGCGATTCTATTATTGCTATTGCTACCCAATTGACAGTTGGGCTTTCGAAGTTGATCTCCATAAACAATAGTCTTTTGTCACATGGGGGTAAAGCCGCATCCGGTTTCGGATGCGGCTTTCCAGTTTAAGGAATTATGCTGTTAATCTAAATATCATAACATTCATCACACTGTTACAGTGAGTACTAATTCCTCCGTTATATTTATCGCGGAACTAGCACAGATCACAAATGAAGAAAAGACTATTAACCATTACATTGCTACTGGCAGCTCTAATTCTTGCAAGTAGCTGCAGTAAGAATAAACTGCCTGATGAAGTTGACAACATGCGCCAAATGGCTGTGCCACAGGACTTCAATTTCGAGAATACACAAACACTTGACTTACGGGTCAAGCTTCCCCCAACAGTTGATTACAGTGAGCGCTTAAAGCGGATTTGGGTCTACGATGACTCGCCTGATAACGGTGGAACCGTCATCCAATCGGGTGTAGCGAATCACGATGGTATATTCAGCGCATCGGTTCAAACCAGTAATTTTACTGATACACTGTACATCCATTCTTTTGCCGGGTGGCTTTCGTTGCCAGTTAGCCAGGGTATGAAGGGACTAAGCGATGAATATGAGGCGGATTACGGTACCAACTACTCAACTCAACCACCCGATACCACTCCTGACGGATTGCCCGGTCAGGCCGGTGGGTTTCACTGGGGCTCAAAACTCAAAGCGGGTGACAATTATATTGTCAATGGGGATTTTGAAAGCGATGATTTTGGCAAGCAGAACCACTGGAATTCAGCACGACCGAATGACACCCGATGGTACTTGACCAATAGCTTACGCACACTTGCTTCAGCGTATCAAGACGGCAATAACCAGGTGGTGAGAACGGTTGGTGACAATCGAACCCGATACGGTGGACTTAGTCAGTATATAGCAGTCGAACCGGGTGAGGAGGTCGTCTTTACCGCAGATATCCGTAAAACCAATGGGAATGCAAAAGTATGGCTGTACCTGATTCCAAGGAGAACCAACAACCAAGCACTTAAGTATTTCTCATATAGCTATAACAATCCGAGCTCAAATTGGACCAGCAAGACCATAACAGCCACCATGCCAGCGAATACAGCCTATGTGCAGGTGCTTTTCTGGTCGCACAATTACAGAAACTCCATAATGGATTACGATGATGCTGTCGTATCGATTAGTGGACGAGTGGTAGATGCGGATGGAGACGGGGTGGAAGATGATGAAGATGCCTACCCAAATGATGCCAACAAAGCGACCAATAATTATTACCCGGGAGAAGGCCAATACGGTACCTTGGCATATGAAGATATGTGGCCGGTTGCTGGTGATTATGATTTTAACGATCTGGTATTGGGCTATCTGTTCAACCACATTAAGAATGCCGATAACCTAATTACCTCCCTGGGCATCACTTTCCAGTTGAGAGCCATCGGTGCCAGCATTCAGAATGGTTTCGGCCTGCAGTTTGACATTACCAACGATAAGATCAGTCAAGTCACCTCTAGTTATGAAATCACAGCAGATAATCTATCTTTCGACGCCAAAGGACTGGAATCGGGGCAAAATCTAGCTACAGTAATTGTGTTTGAGGACGCATTTAATATTTTATCTCACGACGGCGGTGGGTTAGGTATAAATACAGATCCAGATCGTGCGTACGTTGAACCGGTCAATATCACACTCAGTATTGATTTCAGCGAAGGCTTAACGATACAGGAATTGGGCAATGCGCCTAACAATCCGTTTATGTTCAGAACGAATGACCGCGGCCAGGAGATTCATTTACCTGGCTATCCACCAACCATTAAAGCCGATCAATCCAAATTTCAGACTGGAGATGATGCCACCAATGTAAACAATGGCTATTATTATAAGACCGTCCGGGGTTTGCCTTGGGGAATGAACCTGCCAACTACCTTCATATACCCAATTGAAAAGATGCCTATCATTATGGGACACTTGAAATTTCAGCAATGGGCAATCAGTGGAGGGTATAGTTTTATGGATTGGTATCAACCCGTAGAGGGTTATCGAAACAACACCAGGCTATATGTAAGAAACTAATTCATCTAAAAAGGCCGGTTAAACCGGCCTTTTCTTTAATTATTTATATTCGTCAATCCCTTTGCAACTGCAGACTAGATTTCGGTCTCCAAATCCATTATCAATCTTACCAACGATGGGCCAGAACTTATTCTTTGCTACCCACGGCAGTGGAAATGCTGCTTTTTGACGACCATAGGGATGTGACCAGGTATCGTTACCTATGCTTTTAGCTGTATGCGGTGCGTTAACCAGTACATTGTTTTCCTTATCTACCAGTCCATCTGCGACATCACTGATTTCAAAACGAATCGCCTGCATGGTTTCAATGAAACGATCTAATTCTTGTTTTGACTCACTTTCTGTGGGCTCAACCATCAATGTATCGTGAACTGGAAATGACAAGGTTGGCGCATGAAAACCATAGTCCATCAGGCGTCTGGCAAGATCACCGGTTTCGATCCCAGCTTCTTGTTTGAAAGCACGACAATCCAGGATCATCTCATGAGCTACCCGGCCATTCTCACCAGTGAATAATATGCCATAGTGTTCCTTTAGGCCAGTTGCCAGGTAATTGGCATTGAGCATGGCTATCTCTGTTGACCGTGTTAATCCTGTACCGCCCAACATTTTGATATACGCATGCGTGATTGTCAATACCAGGGAGCTCCCGAAAGGTGCGGATGAGATCACGCCTCCATCTTTTCCTCCGGTAGGAATAACCGGGTGATTCGGCAAGTACTCTTTCAAAAACTCAGCCACTCCAATCGGACCTACTCCTGGTCCTCCACCACCATGAGGGATGGCGAATGTTTTGTGCAGATTGAGGTGGCATACATCCGCCCCGATAATCGCAGGATTGGTTAATCCAACCTGAGCATTCATATTAGCTCCATCCATGTAAACCAAACCTCCATGGGCGTGGATGATATCGGTCATTTCTCGAATTTCTTTCTCAAAAACACCATGGGTCGAAGGATAGGTAACCATAAAGCCCATCAGATTATCGGCGTGTTCAGCTGCCTTTGCCTTTAAATCGTCTAAATCAACATTGCCCTGATCATCGCATTGGACTACCACAACCTTGCCGCCTGCCATCACTGCGCTGGCTGGATTGGTTCCATGAGCCGAAGCCGGAATCAGTACTATATTCCTATGCCCCTCTCCTTGATCTTCGTGGTATTGTCGAATAACCAACAATCCTGCATATTCACCTGAAGCCCCTGAATTGGGTTGGAATGACAAAACGGGGAAACCGGTAATTTCGGCCAGGTCTTGCTGCAATTCATCGATTAACTCGGCATAACCCTCTGCCTGATCCTCAGGCACAAAGGGATGAATACCAGCAAACTCATCCCAACTCATTGCAAACATCGAGTTTGCTGAATTGAGTTTCATCGTGCATGATCCCAAAGGAATCATAGAATGTGTCAGGCTGATGTCGCGGTTCTCCAGTTTCTTAATGTAGCGCATCATTTCTGTTTCTGAATGATACTTGTTGAAACAAGGCAACTGGAGAAACTGGCTTTTTCGCATAAATTCTGCACCAAAGCCCAAATCCTTCTCAAATGAATTCAATACCGGTGCTTCTCTTCCTACTGCATCAGCAAACATTTCGAGCAGATTCTGCACGTCGTCTAATACGCTCAACTCATCGGTGGATACACCAATTGTATCATCGTCGTAGTAGCGCAGGTTTATTTTATGCTGGAGTGCTGTTCTTTTTAGTTTTTTTACATCTAAATCCTCAGGCAATACAATTCTCAGGGTATCAAAGTAATCTTTGTTTTCCTGTACATATCCAATTTTCTGTAACTCTACCTCCAGGGTTCTTGCAGCATTGTGTGCTCGTGAGGCTATTTCGAATAGCCCTTTAGGCCCGTGATAGGCTGCATACATTCCGGCCATAGTTGCCAGCAATGCTTGAGCAGTACAGATATTTGAGGTCGCTTTTTCGCGCTTGATATGCTGCTCTCTCGTCTGCAAAGCCATTCTTAGGGCTTTGTTACCGTGCTGATCAACTGAAACACCAATTATTCGCCCCGGGATACTGCGCTTCAAAGACTCACGGGTGGCAAAGAAACCAGCGTGTGGTCCTCCATATCCCATTGGCACGCCAAATCGTTGAGTCGATCCAACGACAATATCAGCTCCCCATTCACCAGGGGGGGCAATCATAACCAGGGAAAGCAGATCAGTCACAACAGTCATCAATGCGCCCATGTCACGTAAACGGTCTACACAAGAACGGTAATCGAGAATTTTTCCATCACCTGCTGGATATTGAACGATCACACCAAATACTTTATCATCCAATGGATTACAGTTGAAGCCGCCAATTCTGACTTCAATGCCCAGTGGCTTTGCGCGGGTTTCAATCACAGCCAGAGTTTGAGGGAATATATTCTTATCCACAAACAATACGTTAGCATTTCGCTTTACAAGATCACGGGAACGCTTATTGTACATCAAGATCATGGCTTCAGCTGCCGCTGTTCCTTCATCTAGAAGTGAAGCATTTGCTATATCCATTTTCGTGAGCTCCATTACCATGGTCTGGAAATTCAGCAATGCTTCTAGTCGACCCTGCGAAATTTCTGCCTGATAGGGCGTGTATGAAGTATACCAGGATGGGTTCTCCAGAATATTTCTTTTTACCACTGCCGGTAACACTGTACCGTAATACCCCATTCCAATGTAGGACCTGAATACTTTATTTTTTTTTCCAATCTCCTTTATTCTGCTTGCATAATCAGATTCAGACATCCCAGCTGGTAAATTTAGTGGCCGCTGCAGGCGAATGTCGGCCGGGATTATTGAATCAATAAAGTCATCCATTGAACTCGCTCCAACCTGGTCGAGCATGGCTGATATTTCATGATCGCGTGGACCAATATGTCTGTTAATGAATTTTTCCATATTCATTGCTTATTCGTGAATTTGTCATTAAAATAAGTGAAGAATATTGTGATAAGTCATGATTAATAGCAGTTTTCGCGGCATGAATTTACAAGAATGGATTCGACATCCTTTCAGCACCAATTGTGGTTTCAGGCCCATGCCCACTCAACACTGTGGTATCGTCGGGTAAAGTGAGTAATTTCTCCCGAATACTCCTGATCAGTGTACTGTAATCTCCTCCAGGTAAGTCGGTTCTACCAATACTTCCTTGAAACAAAACATCACCAACAATCACCAGTTTAGCGGTCGGCAGGTGAAAAGCCAGACTCCCCTGGCTGTGACCGGGAACATGTAAAACGTTAAACTCCAGATTATTTAGCTTCAGTTGATGCCCATCATCCAACAATACGTCAAAAGTTGGTGGAGGCTTTTTAAAATCAAAGCCAAAAAGACTGCCCTGCTCAGTTGCATGATCAACCAGAATCTGGTCTGCCTGATGTCCGTAAAACCGACAATTGAATTGATCCATAACAAAACGCACAGCCGGAATATGGTCAAAATGTCCGTGAGTAGCCACAACCGCCTGGAGGGTAATACATTTCTTCTCTAAAAAAGAGGTCAGTTGCTTTTCTTCATCTGCATCCTGACACCCGGGATCGAAAATAACTCCATCACCCTGATCGGTATACACTACCCAGGTATTCACCTGGATTGCATTAAATACCAGTTGTTTGTAATGAATCATGACTCCACAAAATTAATGACGCAAGATAATGAACTTCCGATGTCCGAAAAATGTTTGTTGATTTCTTATGATAATCGTATAACTACCTGCTGGGAAAGTGGAAAGATTGAATTCCAAATCGGATAACTGTCTCAATCGACGATGCCAAATCATCTTACCTTGTTGATCAAAAACCATGCACCAGGGTAGATCATGATCATTTAAGCTTCCCAAATCAGGCATTTTGATGTACACGATCCCATCACTTGGATTGGGGTAGATTTCGAAACCCTGTGGATCAGAAAACTCAGAATCCAATCGTATACTATAAGGCTGCTGAGTAATGATACCACCTGTTCTCAAATTTGGGATGAAGCGATCACCTGGTACGTAATCTGGTATATTTGATTGAGGATGATTTCTTAGCTGTTCAAGCTGTTTCATGGCCAGATATGAAATACGATGCATGACCAGCAGTTCAACTTCAGAAGATCGAGTTGTGGACTTTGAGAGCCTATATATGATCGCTTCTGGCCAATCAGCCAGCGGGCCCATTATCCGGTATAGGTCAAGGTTCCGTCTTGCCACATGGTTATGTGATGACAGTAGCTGGTCTAATTCGATCCAGGATTGAACTAAATGGCCCGAATCTCCAAACCCAATTGTCGGGGAATCCCATGCTTCTTGGAGCTCTATTAAGGTTTGATCAAATTCCTCCAAATTGCCTTGTAATTGCTTCGTTGATTGATCATTGCCTAATGAATTCCAATGAAAATTATGATCAAGTGCCGGTGTTTTCTCACTTTGGTATGTGGTACCGATCATGGCTATCTCGTTTTCAGGATGAAAGAAGCTCAATCCCCCAATAGCCCAGTTAAACTCTTGTGTGTACTCTTTCCTAATTAGTGAGGCATACTGGTCAACCTTTGCCAGTCCTGAACCATCCGGTAGAAGAAGTCCATACTTAATTGTAGAGTTATTGTAGCGGTTTGCCCTGACAACCAATCCAAAATCTCGAGATAGCAAGGGTGATCCCAGCTCATGAACCAGGTCTTCAGGCCAAACAGGTTCTTCACTGGATGCCCGATGAATCAGACCATTTGACAGCCCATTGAACAGATTATTGTAAACCACCTGAGTACCACCTCTCGGTTGATCAATAAAAAGTGCAGTTTGATTGGCGGGTCCATAAACCGAATGAAACTGATTGTCTTCTACTAGTATGCTGCCTGGCTCTTCGGCGTAAACTCCATAACTATCATGGTCATTGAATTTTTCGAGATGAAAAGTGGAGTGAGTCACGAAGGAAATTGGGCTTTGAAAAAGGTGAATCCCGGCTTCACACCAGGTAAACGACAAGCTGTCTGCGATCAGGCAGGTATGATTAGATTGTCCAGCATGTAAAACACCCCGGTAAAGATTCTCAAAATGACTTGTACTGCATTGGAACCAGCTATTTTCAGCAATAATTCCAGTACCACTTTCTGGTCTTTGATCGAAATTCAGACGAAACTCATCGGTATTTATGAATGCACTCTGACCAATCGACATCATGCTATTTTCAAGCTTAACAAAAGCCTGCAAGCCGTACCCCCATTCTCTCATGGGGTACCCGCGACCAGCAATGAATTTGCACTCATTTAATCTGAGTGTATCATTCGCATTGTTAATGACCAGGCTATTGACACAATCTTCAAAAATAGCCTGGTTCAATTGCAGTTTCATACTGCGATCAATGAATAATCCTGTTAAGGCCGTTTTAACCCTGCCACCATTGGTAATTCTGACATCCGGCAGGGAAGCGGTATCCTGAGCCTGATCAGTAGCCAGCCTTATTCCTGCCCAAAGTTCACCACAGTTATTGCAAACCATTCCTCCGTCAATCTCAAGTCTACCACCCGGGTAAACTGTTATACTATCTCCACGACTGATAGACATAAGCCCGGTGACCCTTACCAAGCCGTTATTTTTGATTACCAATGACGACGGCAGATACAATTCATCACTCACGTACAACGTGTCATGAGATATTACATAGGTATCACCAGCTGGATGATCCATGCACGAATCATTAATTAGTACTTCGGCGATACTGCCCAGGTTACCACTGAGGTGCTGATTGATGATTTGCAGTTGACAGTCAGATAGAGCATGCCCGTATGCGGGCCAATAATCCATCAGGTTGTTAGAGGAACCCTGCTCGGGGCATCCGTTGTCTTCGCATTCGTCGCATTGATCACCTGCCTCACCACCCTGGAAATTATGATTGAGCCCAAGTGCGTGCCCAACTTCATGAAAGAGGTTTCTGCCGCACTCATACACGGCCGAATGGTAGTCTTTATTGAAGTATTCGGCATAGAATCCCCGCATGGCGATATACCTTTTATCACCAATTTGACTCACATGACCACCCACCATCGGGTAATTTCCCCCAATGAAAATGGCTAGGGTTCCATGCATCTCTCGATAACTCATTGAAGAATCTTGATCGATGTATACCTGTCGCATGTATTCACCGTCAATTTCAGGATCGCAGTTCCATGCGTAGGTATCACGGTGATACAATATCGTATCAAGCAATAACTTGACATCGATTGATGGAACAAATGAGGATGAGTAGGCTGGTTTCAAGGTATCGAGGTTCAGTGCCTTGTGATTGACCCAATCCAGGATATCAAGCAAAAATTGCTCATGCTCCAGTGAATCGCGATGAAGATTGCCTCCACCCTCATCATCTTGAAAAACATGGACCGCTATTCGTAGTTTTCGCTCTGTATTTTGTGCAGTAATCCACGGTACGGGTGCAATGAAATACAGCAGCAAAAGGCTTGTCAAAAACTTAACCCCCATCGACACTTAGTTGTCTGTTTTGCCCGGAAGCAAAGGAACAAAGACGAAGCCGCCGTGCTCGGTGATTTCAAATTGATCTTCTGATAATCTTACGCATCTCACCATATGCTGGTGTTTTGAACCCCCTATCGGAGCCACTAAAATTCCTCCAGGTCTAAGCTGGGATTTCAGTTGCTCAGGTATTGACTTAGCTGCAGCGGTGATCAGGATTCGGTCGAAAGGCCCATATGAAGGTAATCCCAGGTTTCCGTCGCCATAATTAAAATGGGCCACATAACCCATTTGTTCGAGTAAGCGTTGAGCAGAAATGGACAAACTCTTAATGCGTTCGATGGTGAATACACGTGCTCCAATTTCAAGTAATACGGCCGATTGATAGCCGGATCCGGTTCCAATTTCCAATACTTTTTGATTTTCATTGACCGATAAAAGCTGAGTCTGGAAAGCTACTGTATAGGGTTGTGAAATTGTCTGGCCAGAAGCAATTGGAAATGCTGCATCTTGATAAGCAAATTTGATGAATCCAGAATCCATAAATAGATGCCTGGGAACTCGTCCAATAGCTTCCAAAACCCGTTCGTCATGGATGCCCTTAGCCTGTATCTGTTCCACCAGTTTTTTTCTAAGACCTTGATGCTTAAAACTATCCTCTGCAGCGCTTGATTTCGTCATTATATCGCGGGTTTCGTTCAAAAATAGTACTTTTGAACACACAAAATTAAAGGAAGAGGGAAAGGCATCGTTTTTTATGAGAAGAATTGTTGTTTCCGTGGGAATTGCGACCGTGTTGATTTTGTCGATCTGTTCGTGTGAAATCATCAATCCTCCCGAAAAAATACCCAGTTACATTCGTATAGACACTTTTCAGGTGAGTATTGACGATTTTGACAAAGGATCAAGTACACATTTTATTACTGATATCTGGCTCAGTGTTGGTGGGGCAAATATGGGTGTATATGAAATGCCTTTTACGATACCTACTTTAGAGACAGGCTTACAAACCGTAACCATCAGACCAGGAATTAAGCTGAACGGTATTACAGCAAGTCGCATCGCCTATCCTTTCTATGAACCCGTGATTTTTGATTTAGAGCTAAGGGAAGCTGAGATTCATTTGATTGAACCGGTATCTACCTATAAAGAAGCGTGTAAATTTCCATGGATCGAAGAATTTGAAGATCCCGGGATTCGACTCATTCATCCCGAGTACTCAGATGTTAAAATAGTCAATCAGGGCGAGGTGGTTCGCGAGGGCCGCTACAGTGCAATGATTAGCCTGAATGAAGAATATGTTGATTTTGAAGCTTATAGCTATAAAGACTTCGAACTCCCACAAGATGCTACCCCGGTATTATTCGAATTTGACTACCAAAACACCAATGGATTTGAGGTGGGCATTTATCTCATTGAAGATGGCATAATTGAGTGGTACTCTCTGGTTTATGTCAGACCCACTGACTCATGGAAAAGGTTTTATGTAGACCTGGGGACAACTGCAACCTACCAAAGCTCAACTGAACTTTTCAGAATTGCCATCAGGGCTGTATATGAACCTGATGTTGGAGAAACGGGTAAGGTCTTTTTGGATAATCTAAAACTGGTCCACTACTAATGAACCACAAGAAGCAAGTTGCTAAGTACCTGATCAGCGATTTCTTGTCGGCCGGATCCAGTTGGACCCTTTTTTATATTTTCCGTAAGGTCTATATCGAAACGAAAAAAATTGGCTACCCCATCCCGGTCGAATTTGACCATTCGTATTTTTTAGGTCTGGCAATCCTTCCCCTGTTGTGGCTGCTCTTGTATTATGCTACCGGATATTATAAGGATGTTTTTAGAAAATCACGTTTGAGTGAACTCGGGCAAACCATCAGCACCACCTTTATTGGTGTATTACTGATCTTTTTTGCACTCATCCTGGATGACACCATAATTGTATATACAAATTATTACCTCTCCTTCCTGGTTCTATTTGGGCTACACTTTGTACTGACGTATTTTCCCCGCCTGGTTTTCACCACACAATCAGCCCATCGCATTCACAAACGTATCATTGGCTTTCCAACTTTATTGGTGGGATCGAATCAAAAAGCCCTTGAGCTGTATCAGGAAATGGAAACACAACCCAAATCCACAGGAACAAGATTCATAGGGTTCATCAACGTGCGACAATACGACAAGTATATGATGAGTGACCACCTGACCCATTTAGGGGATTTATCAGCAATCAACCGGATCATTCACGAGCACCAGGTTACTGAAGTACTTATTGCGATTGAGAGCAATGAACATGAGTTACTTAAAAAGATTATCAATAGGCTTGAATCAACAAAAGTGGTGGTTAAGGTCATTCCTGACATGTATGATATCCTGACCGGAATGGTTAAAATGTCAACTATACTGGGTACCCCATTGATTCAAATTAGCCATGATTTGATGCCGACCTGGGAAGAGAATCTGAAGCGAATCCTGGATGTTATTCTGTCAATATTAGCCATCATTCTGCTATTGCCAGTGATGTTGTTTTTAGCTATCGGAGTTAAAATCACATCTCCAGGCCCCATTCTCTATAGTCACGAACGGATTGGACGATACGGCAAACCTTTTACCATATTTAAATTTCGATCCATGGTACAAGATGCTGAGAAAACTGGCCCGGCACTATCTTCAGGCAGTGATTGCCGGATCACCCGTTTTGGATTATTTATGCGTAAGATGCGCTTTGATGAGTTACCCCAATTTTACAACGTACTCATTGGAGATATGTCGCTTGTAGGTCCACGTCCAGAACGCCAATTTTTCATTGATCAAATCGTTATAAAAGCGCCACACTTCTATCACCTGCAAAAAGTCAGACCTGGTATCACCTCATGGGGTCAGGTTAAATTCGGATATGCCTCAGATGTTGATGAAATGATTCAGCGACTCAAATATGACATTTTATACATCGAGAATATGTCTTTATTGGTCGACTTCAAGATTTTAATCTATACCATCAAAACTATCCTTCAGGCCTCAGGAAAATAGGCTTTGTGTTTTCTATTTTATTAGGGTTTCTCTAATTTTGGGTAAAACCAATACAACGAACTTATGTCAGTCAAAAAAATTGCCGTCATCCTATCGGGTTGTGGGGTCTTTGACGGAGCTGAAATTCATGAATCGGTCATGAGCTTATATGCCCTTGAACTCCACGGTTGCACCTACCAGGTTTTCGCACCAGACATGAAACAATACCATGTCGTTAACCACATCTCAGGAGATGAAATGAATGAAACCCGAAATGTGATGGTAGAGGCGGCAAGAATTGCCAGAGGCAATATTAAATCACTTGACAGTTATCAAGTCGGTGATTTTGATGCCTTACTTTTGCCTGGTGGATTTGGCGCAGCCAAGAACCTGTCTACTTTCGCATTCGAAGGAGTAAATTGCACCATCAATACTGAAGTAGCTAGTGCCATAAGGTCTACTCACGAAGCAGATAAACCCATTGGCGCATTGTGCATTGCCCCGGTGATTCTAGCCAAGGTGATCGGCAATCAGGTTCAGTTAACCATTGGCCAAGATGAAGGCACATCAGATGCAATCAATCAACTTGGGGGTCGAGCCGTTATAACTGAGGCGCGCGAGATCTCGATTGATGAGGCAAATATGGTGGTTTCCAACCCGTGCTACATGTTAGACAGTAATGTGATAGATTTTACT
>CAYUGX010000012.1:0-33779 GCA_964444375.1 uncultured Porphyromonadaceae bacterium
GAGACCTACAATCGGACTGGAATAAACCAGACCTTTATCTCGGAGAGCTGGATCAAGTTCTGCAGCTGCTGCATCTTTGGGTTTGGAGGTGATAGCACCGAATAGACCAATTTTATGCTCCTTTAGTAAGGCCAAAGTTCGTTCTGGAAGTGGATTCCCTTCCTTTTTCCAGAATTCCCAACCGATATCGCCTTGAACATAATCGGCCTCAAAGCCTGCGGAATTTAATACACGGATGGTTGCATCCAAAACAACAGCACCAATTCCGTCACCGGGCATAGCCACAATGGTTCGTTTTGTCATAAATAGCTTATTTTTAAGTTAATAATGAACTTTTAGTAGTTTTAAAGGTATAACTATTTTCCAGATACAAAAATGATCTTTACCCGTGTAAAGCTGATTGCACTTCTGTATATTTAAAAAAAATATTTTATGCAACTATTTTCAGGTATTGAGCCAACTCCCCTATGGCACTACTTTGAAGAAATCCTTCAGATTCCGCGTCCTAGTGACCAGGAACAACAAATTCAAGACTATCTGCTTGATTTCGCTAAACGCTATGATCTTGAGCACCATGTCGACAAAACAGGTAACCTACTCATCAAAAAAGAAGCTAGTCTGGGACTTGAGAATTCCCCAACACTGATTCTGCAGAGTCACATGGACATGGTTTGTGAGAAAAACGCCGACATCAATCATGATTTTACGCGTGATCCTATTCCTGCTTATGTTGAGGCCGATTGGGTTAAATCAAAGGGCACTACCCTGGGTGCCGATGATGGAATCGGGATGGCGGCCCAACTCGCGATCCTGGCTAGCAACTCTATTGAACATGGCCCGCTTGAATGCCTTTTCACAGTTGCTGAAGAAACCGGACTTACCGGAGCATTTGGTCTGGAGGCGGATTTTTTACAGGGAAGAATTCTTTTGAATCTCGATTCTGAGGATGAAGGCGAAGTATTTATCGGATGCGCCGGGGGAATCGACACGACGGCCTGGTTTACTATTCACAATACTTCCCTACCGGATGGATATGATGGCCTGAAATTACAGGTTTCTGGTTTGCAGGGGGGACATTCTGGCGACGAAATCCATAAAGGGTTGGGGAATTCCATCAAACTATTAACTCGTTTTTTGTGGGAGAACCATGGAGAATTAGACCTCCACATCAGCGAACTTCAAGGAGGCAATCTTCGAAATGCTATCCCCAGAGAAGCAACATGCACATTTGCCTGTCCGTCAGCTAATACGGATATATTGCGGAAACGGGTAAGCGAATATTTGAAGATCGTTACAACTGAATTGGCCGTAACCGAACCCAAGATAAGCATTGAACTCAATCTACAGGAATGTCCTACGAAGGTATACTCCAAATCTCTCCAATCGCAATTACTAAGTTCTTTATATGCGTGTCCGCATGGTGTTTTTGCCTGGAGTCAAACCATGGAGAACATGGTGGAAACTTCCACAAACCTGGCTGCAGTCAAACACAACGGTCCTGATATTCAAATCACTACTTCGCAGAGGAGTTCATTGGGCTCAGCCAAGCAAAATATTGCCAATAAAGTGCGAGCAACTTTTGAGTTGGCCGGTGCGCGAACTGAACACAGTGGTTCCTACCCGGGATGGAATCCAAATCCCGGATCTGAATTGGTAAAAAAATCGCGGCAGGTATATCAACAATTGTTCGGGCAAGATCCGGTGGTCAGAGCCATTCATGCAGGACTTGAATGTGGCTTATTTTTAGAAAAGTATCCGGATATGGATATGATTTCTTTTGGGCCCACCATTCGTGGTGCTCATTCCCCAGATGAACGACTCGATATTCAGAGTACCCAAAAATTCTGGACTTACCTGATCGAATTACTCAAAGTCATTGATTAACTCAAAGGCATGCAATTTTACCACCGGCACGACCCATATTTGAACAACTTCAGGGAAAGTATTGAAACCCGACATATCCTAACCGTTACCAAAGAGGAGAAACTTACTGAGGGACTGGGCTCCTTGCATGATTTTGCAAATGGACATCAATACTTTGGAGTACACAAAACAAATAGTGGGTGGATCTGCCGTGAGTGGGCACCCAACGCTACAGCTATCCAATTGGTCGGACAACAAATGGGCTGGAACAACACCAATCCAGCCTACGCCTATAAAGCACTTGAGAACGGTGTTTGGGAGCTTCAGTTGGATCACCACGAACTGCAGCATGAGGATCTCTTCAAGCTTCGAGTTCAATGGCCCGGCGGATCCGGACTTCGTTTACCGGTATGGGTCAATCGAGTTGTTCAAGATGAACAAACCAAAGAATTTAGTGCCCAGATTTGGGCCCCAAATAAGCCCTATGTTTGGAAAAACCAAGCTCCTACCCGAGTATCCCGTGATCAAGTCTTGATCTATGAAGCGCATGTAGGTATGTCGGCTGAAGAAGGTCGAGTAAACAGTTTTTCAGCATTTACCAAGGTCATCTTGCCTCGCATCGCCCGGATGGGATATACTGTTATCCAGCTCATGGCTATTCAAGAGCACCCCTATTATGGATCTTTTGGCTATCATGTCAGCAATTTCTTCGCAGCGTCAAGTCGCTTTGGCACTCCCGATGAGTTAAAAGAATTAATAGACACGGCACACGGCCTTGGCATTCAAGTTATCATGGATATTGTTCATTCCCATGCCGTTAAGAACACCCAAGAGGGCCCAGGTTTATTCGATGGGACACCCGGCATGTTTTTCCATACCAATGAAAGAAGAGATCACCCCGCCTGGGATAGTTTGTGTTTTGATTACAGCAAAAACGAAACCCTCCATTTTCTCTTGTCAAATTGCAAATACTGGCTGACCGAGTATCGTTTTGATGGCTTTCGATTTGATGGAGTTACCAGTATGCTGTATTTAGATCATGGTCTCGAAAGATCTTTCGATTCATACGACCTGTATTTCAATGATCAGGTTGATGAAGATGCCTGCATCTACCTTTCCCTGGCCAACAAACTAATCAAGGAAGTGAATCCAAAGGCCCTGAGCGTTGCAGAGGAAATGAGTGGTATGCCAGGCCTGGGTGCTTCATTTGACGAAGGCGGGATGGGATTTACCCATCGCCTCGCTATGGGGATCCCCGATTTCTGGATTAAGATGATCAAAGAAAAATCAGATGAAGAGTGGAATGTCAGTCAATTGTATTACGAATTAACAAATAGTCGTCCTGAAGAAAAAACCATATCCTATGCTGAATCCCATGACCAGGCGCTTGTAGGAGACAAAACTATTATTTTCAGGCTAGCCGATCGGGAAATGTATTCACACATGGCCATCGGACAAGACAGTTTAATTATTGATCGAGCCCTGGCCTTGCACAAGATGATTCGCTTGCTGACTGCCTCAACCAACAACGGTGGCTACCTCAATTTCATGGGAAACGAGTTTGGACACCCCGAGTGGATTGACTTTCCGCGGGAAGGTAATAACTGGTCATATCATTATGCCCGACGTCAATGGAGTCTGGCCGATTCAGATGCCCTGAAATACCAGTTTCTAAATCGCTTCGACGAAGCCATGATTGAGCTACTTAGGCAGGTCGGAAAACAAAAAGATACGGTGCGTAAACCCATCCACCAGCACGAAACCGATCAGGTTTTGGTTTTCCAAAAAGGAGAATACCTTTTCATTTTCAATTTTAATCCTTCTCAATCCTTTTCAGATTATGGTTTTGCTTGCGAAGCTGCCGATTTTCAAATTGTCCTCCACACTGACCAACCTGAATACGGTGGATTTGGTCGAATTGATGCCAATATCCTCCTTGAATCTGTTCCTGAAAGAGATGCGGCAGGTACACATCGTTTAATGTGCTACCTTCCTTCCCGAACGGCCCTGGTTGTTAAACGCTTGCCAACTCCAAGCATTCATCGCCTCAAGCGCTGATACATGAAAGGCAAAGCGATAATCTATCAAATTCTGCCACGACTGTTTGGTCCCCGGCCTAAACTGAAGATCATTGGTGGCTCGTATGAAGAAAATGGTTCAGGCAAACTGGTTGATCTCAGTGAGGATGTTCTCAAGCAATTGGTCGATTTGGGGATGAGCCACCTGTGGCTCACTGGTCTGATCAGGCACGCTAGCATGACCGCTTACCCCGAAGCAAACTTACCTGCCAGCCATCACGCCATTTGCAAAGGCCAAGCGGGTTCACCCTATGCCATCAAAGACTACTATGACATCCATCCCGATCTGGCGTTGGACCCGAATAACCGGATGACCGAATTTGAAAACCTGGTCGAAAGAATTCATGATGCAGGCCTCAAATTGATCATTGATTTTGTCCCTAACCACGTATCCAGAGACTATTCTTCAATTGCAATAGATTCTATTCAAGACGATCTGGGTCATGGTGATGATCCCTCCATCCCTTTCTCCATTCATAACAATTTTTATTACCTCCCGGATGAGGAATTGCGATTATCTGCTCCTAATCACCCCGATTACATCGAGAAACCCGCTCGGGTAACGGGTAATGATGTGTATCATGCCCAACCAGGTGACAACGACTGGTATGAAACCATTAAGATCAACTACGGCTATGATTTCAGGGATGGAGTCTCGCATTTTGATCCAACACCAGGCACCTGGATCAAAATGTGTAAGATACTAGACTATTGGGCAGCTAAAGGGGTCGATGGGTTCAGATGCGATATGGCAGGTATGGTGCCTCAGGCCTTCTGGCAATTTGCCATCCGGGAGGTTAAAAAACACTTCACAGACTTGATATTTATTGCCGAAATCTACGAGGCACACCTGTACAAACCCTTTGTTGATGCTGGATTTGACTATCTATATGACAAAGTTGGCTTATATGACCAATTGCGAGCAATCATTGAGAATCGTGCTGAGACTTCAGAACTACCTGCTATTTGGCAGGCACTTGAAGGGATTGAACCTCATATGCTGCGATTTCTTGAAAACCACGATGAGCAGAGAATAGCCTCTAGTTCTTTTGCTGGAGATCCCTGGCCGGGTTTGGCTGGAATGGCTGTATCATTGTTGATGAATACCGGGCCAGGTCTGGTCTATTTCGGACAGGAGCTGGGCGAGAGTGCAACTGGTGAAACAGGGTATAGTGGTGACGATGGACGAACCAGCATCTTTGATTATACCGGTGTTCCGTCAATACAAGCATGGCTATCTGGCGAGAGCAAACAACTCGGTCTCAGACAGGCTTATTATGATCTTATACATTATGCCAGACAGCCCTTCTTCTCTCAGGCTCAGTTTTATGACCTCACCTGGGCCAATTCAGATTTATCGACTGAGCAACAAATATTTGCCTTTTTGAGGCATTACGGTGAGGATATTAGATTAATCGTAGCCTGCTTTAATCCTGATGTGCTTGAAGTTTCTGTCAAGATCCCACGTCACGCTATTGAATATCTTGGTTTAGCCGGATACGATCGTGTGAAGTTGGTTCAGGAATACCCCGACAAGCGACAACATAATCTTTTAATTTCACAGCTTTCAGCAAAAGGTGTATACTGTCGCTTTTCCCAAACCGGATGGGCAGCTCATCACATAAGGATCATCTAAATCCAGCGTAAATAATTGAAGTCTTGCCGATGTGGAAGCTGTTCGTGCTTTGGAAAAATCCGGATGCCGTACTTGAAAGCCCCTGGTTGTGTAGGCACATCATTAATCTTATAGTCAACCTGTGAGCCCTGTATTGTGGTTCGTGTAAATTCTTTTCGATAGACGAACTCTGGCTGACCACCAGCCTTGCTATCCACAATGACCAGCTCTACTCCAATACTATCCGGATCCAAGCCGTTAAGATCCAGACACACCCTCCCCTGGTATTTTTTTCCGAGACTTAGGCTATCTTTCCCATCCATCGGCATTTGTTTTGAAATCAATTTAATGTGATCCCATTCTCCTGCCACTTGCTTCTTCCAACGCGACATCACCCGGGTCAAATGATAATTATTCGCTCTGACCAGGTCAATGCGTTGATGTAGTTTTGAATAAAAGCGTTTTGAATAATCATCTATCATGCGCTTAGTAGTGAATTGGGGTGCCACAAAAGCGATGGTATTCTTAATGTGCTGAACCCATTTTACAGGAATTTGATCCTCGTTTCTATCGTAAAACATGGCTGCGATCTCTTCTTCCAGCATGTTATACACCGTAGCAGCATCCAATTCATCCTGAAAACTCTGATCCTGATAGATTCGCTCTTCAGGTAATGCCCAGCCAGCATCGGGTCGATAACCTTCACACCACCATCCATCCAATACACTAAAATTCATGGCTCCGTTCATTGCAGCTTTCATGCCTGAGGTTCCACTAGCTTCAAGCGGCCGTGTAGGCGTATTCAACCAAACGTCAACCCCTTGCACCAGGTGACGGGCAACAGTCATGTCATAATTCTCAAGAAAAACAATTCGACCTCTGAACTCAGGGCGTCTTGAAATGTCTACGATGAATTTTATCAAATCTTGTCCGGCCTTGTCTCTCGGGTGTGCTTTTCCGGCAAAAAGGAATTGTACGGGTCTATCCGGATTGTTGACTATTTTATCCAGTCGGGGTAAGTCTTTGAAAAGCAGATGAGCCCGTTTGTAGGTAGCAAAACGCCTGGCAAATCCAATTGTTAATGCCTTGTCATTCAGGTTACCAATTACTTCAAGTACTTGGGCAGGTGGCTCATGTCGGCGTATTGAATTATCCTTTAAGCGTGTTTTCAGGTAGTTGATTAGCTGACTTCTTTGTGCCTCTTTCAGTGACCATACGCTTTGATCAGGCAATTCCTTAATCTTAGACCAGTACGTTGAGTCGGATTGGTTTTCCATAAAACCTTCACCAAAGGTTGCCCGGTGCAATTCCTGCCAACGTTTAGCCGTCCAGGTCTGATAATGAACTCCATTAGTGACATACCCAATATGTAGTTCATTGGGGTAATAACCCGCCCACAAGTCGGCAAACATATCCTTTGTTACTTCACCGTGTAGTTTGCTTACTGCATTGATTTCCTGAGACAAATTAGCTGCCAGGTGTGACATAGAGAAACGCTCATTGGTATCACCAGGATGCATCCGGCCCATGTCAATGAACTCATCCCAATCAATATTCATACGTCCTGGATAGTGCCCCATGTAGGTTCTGATCAAATCTTCTGTGAACGAATCATGACCTGCCGGAACAGGGGTATGAGTAGTAAATAAGGTGGAAGACCTCACAATCTCACGAGACTCATTGAAAGTGAATTTCTTTGCATCCATCAGCTTTCGAATTCGTTCGAAACCGATAAAAGCAGCATGACCTTCATTACAATGGTACAGGTCTGGTTTGATACCCAAAGCCTCCAGCATTCGAACACCTCCAACGCCCAGAAGCATTTCTTGTTTCAAGCGCATTTCTTCGTCGCCACCATACAAATTAGATGTCAGGTCCCGGTCCTGAACCTGGTTTCCATCCACGTCAGTATCCAGCAGGTATAGGTTAATTCGACCTACATTGACCTGCCAGATTGATGCCAAAATACTGCGACCTGGAAATGCAAGTTGGACCATTAGCTGTTGACCGTTCTCATTCTTAACGGGTGCTATGGCCAGCGCTGAAAAGTCTTCTCTAAGGTTCTCTGCCACCTGCTCTCCATTAACTGTCAACACCTGTTTAAAATATCCATGACGGTACAACAACCCGATTGCTGTCAAGCGATAATTCTGATCGCTGGCCTCTTTCAGGTAATCACCAGCTAGAATTCCGAGACCACCTGAATAAATCTTCAAACTGGCATGAAATCCATATTCCATACTCAGGTAAGCAATTTGAGGCAATTCACGCTTCGGTTTCTCCTCCATATACCGTTGAAATCGCCCCATCACCAATTCGTACTTTGAATAGAATTCTCCCACTTCAAGCAATTCCTGCAAGCGCTTGTATGGCACCATCCGTAAAAGCTTAACTGGATTCTGTTCGTACTGAGTCCAAAGATTTGGATCGATTGATTTGAACAATTCCTCAGCTTCAAAGTTCCAGGTCCACCATAAGTTTCTTGCTAACTCTTCCAGTCCGGCAAGCTCTTTGGGCAAGGTCGATTTGACCAATACATCATTCCAAAGTGGTTCATTTGTCTTGCGTTTTTGTGCAATAGATATTGAGTCGTCCATTCCTGCAGATTCTCTTTCAGGTAAATTCCCAATTCCAGATTCGTTTAACACTTTAGAGTACAATTCTTGGTAATAAGGGTAAAATTGTTGCCAGGTAACCTGACCCGATAATTCCAAAGCCTCAGCTTGCAATTGTGATGATTTAGCATCTCTGATATCGAGAAAACGCTTTAGTTCTTCAGTCAGTTCAATAATGAGCTGATCATGATCTTGCTTGGTGCGATTAAGCACCCAAACGCATTTGTTCAGATAGCCAGCCAATTGATCCTGTATCCATTTTCCAAAACCAGCAAGGTCGGTGGTCATGGTTGGCACTCCGAAAGCCAGACTTTCAAGCGGGGTATAGCCCCAAGGCTCATAATACGAAGGAAACAGGGTTAGGTCAAGACCTGCCAGTACCTGGTAATATTCCAGGTTTAGCAGTCCGTCATTTCCATTCAGGTAACTAGGAATGAAGAAGACATGAACTGGGTCTTCAAGGTTATTTAGAATTCCCACCTGTTGAATTCGCTGCAATACCGGGTCATCTCCCGAATCATGAAGATTATGACTCAGGTAACGACTCCTGACTATCGGTTCAGTGTGTCCATCAAGCCGGTTGCTCACCGATTTTCTGGGTCCATAATGATTGGCTGGAACTAAAATGAATGCAACCAACTGACCGGCTGTTTTCAGATCCCGATTGAGTTGTCCGAGCATATCAATGAAGACATCCAGTCCCTTGTTGCCAAATTCATAGCGTCCGCTGGTACCCACCAATATCGTATCTGATCCATATGAAGCACCTGCTATGGCACTCGCGAGGTTCAGTAGTTTCTCACGACTGGCAATCTTCACTTGCTCTAGTTGGCCAGATTTTGGTACCAGCTTGAGATCAAATCCATTGGGAGTTACCAGGTCTGGCTTCCGATCTAAAAACTGCTCACATTCCTGAGCGGTAATATCGCTCACTGTGGCAAAGGCATGACAGGCTTTTGCTGCACTGCGTTCAAGAGAATGCTTCGCTCTGACTCCTAACTGCTTGGCAGTTTCATCTGGCCGGTAATCCTTTAGATTTTGGTACAGCGGCATTCCATTACCCGCAATTGAGCGACCTAAAACAGTAGCATGGGTTGAGAATGCCGTGCCGATATGAGACGCATTTTCTTTCAAATACAAAACGCCCATTCCGGTCATCCATTCGTGAAAATGGGCTACTACTCGAGGATGGTAATAATAATTAACAAAACTCTCTATCACCTGGCCAGCCGCATACCCAAAAAGAGCGGCTTCAACATAGTCCCATTGACCGGTGATTGAATCCAATTGCCAGGTTTCCCAGGCTTTGGAAAAGATACGGTCCTTGGTCGGGAAAAGAGGGGTAAAATCGACTATTATGGCAATGGGATTACCGGCAGTTTTCCACCGCCCCGTTCTGATTCTCAAGCCTTTATTATTGGCCTCGTTTTTCCAGCCAATAAACATATCGGGCTCTTCCTGAAACTCGGGATTGTTTTGCTCTTCTCTCCAATTATCAGGTCCGACAACAATATATTGATCTTGTAATCTTGAAACACTTTCCAGGGCTTTTGAAGCCAATACGGTATGAATTCCACCAACCTTATTACACACCTCCCAGCTCACTTCAAAAAGTAAGCCTGGCAAATTGCCGCTTTTCTCCTTCATCATGCTATAAAAATTTAAACTGCGAAATAATGAAAACTGTCAGACATGTAAAAAGAATCAAGAGCTTTTCTTTTCAGTTTTCTCTCCAGACTGCCTTTCAAGCTGAGTCTTGCGCTTTCTGAGTTTTTTTAAGACCTGGGCATGCTCATCAATGGCCTGGTAAATCAAATCCTGATTCAAATCCTCCACCGCTATGCCCTTATAGGTGTCACGTTTAATAGACTTCTCCAGTCGGATAATAAAATCACTAAGAACATTCATGTAATTCATGAATGCGTCATACGGACTACTGTAGGGATTAAAATAGTTGTGCACAGCCTGGTCTGAGAAAAATTTGGTACACATATAGTAGAAATGATCACTGGCTTGCAAGTATGCAAAGTCTTGTTGAAGATTTGCGTCATCCGCTGCAAGCACATCAGACCTTAGAGCATTGAGTTTGCGAAAGGCTTCATTTTGCAAATCATTTCCTAACCATGCTGACAAATCTCTTTCTTCGTCTGCCCAACTGCTTGGGAATGGAACTGGAAGAGGTGCCATGGGCTGGAATCGCTTTGCAGCATCGCTGGGTGTGATGAAATCGATATCTGTATTTTCAAGGACAGTTTCTGGGAAGGCCTTCAGAAAATCAAAAATACCAGACTCTTCTGTTTGGTGTTCCCCGAAAGTTTCATAATCCATGAAAAGATTTACAACATCTTCATTATCATCCTGTTCACTTAGCCATTTTACAAATTTATCAGCAGTAAGTGGCCATTCACTCCATCCCTTATTCGTAAACCGAAAAGCAATATCATCACTCAGCTTGAAGTTTCTGAGCAGCAATTTCAATTTTGGCTGGTTGGTATTGTAGTAAAGGAAATTTGGGCTCTTCCAACCCAGTATGTGTTTGGCACCTTCAGCCAACATGGTTTTATAACCCATTTTATACACCAGGGTGCCAATTTCATCAGAATACACCAACTCTGTGTTTCGAAACACTTTCGGTTTCTGCCCAAACAATTCTTCAATCTTTTTTGAATGCTTGACCACCTGATCTTTAAATTCATCCGGATCACTCAAGGCCGTCAGACTATGAGAGTAAGTCTCTGCCAGAAACTCAACCTGACCGGTCTTAGCTAAGTCCTGAAAGCTGGCAATTACTTCTGGTGCATAAAGCTCAAACTGATCCAAAGCCAGTCCGGTAATGGAAAAAGTCAATTTAAATCTACCAGGATATCGCTCCAGAAGTTGCAGAAATAATTTATTGGTGGGCAAATAGGCTTTGTTTGCCACTTTTCTCAGAATTCTTTTGTTGGTGTAATCATCCCAATAATAGTGGTCCTTACCTATTTCGAAAAACCGGTACTTTTTTAACCTGAATGGTTGGTGGACTTGAAAATATAAGCAAATGCTCTTCATAATGTAAGCTGTTATTCTGTGTTTATTCGGTTAACATCTCATGGTAGTGATCTTTGACTTGATTGGCTGCATTTTCCCATTTCAATTCATCGACTTCATCCTTACCGTGTTCGGCGAACATTTCAGACAATGAAGAATAAGTGATAAGACCATACATGGCATCCGCCAATGCATCAATGTCCCAAAAATCAAGTTTAATGGCATGTTTTAATATCTCTGAAACCCCCGATTGTTTTGAAATAATGACTGGGACATTCGACCGCATTGCCTCAAGCGGACTAATACCAAAGGGTTCAGATACTGAAGGCATCACGTACACATCACTCAGCTGGAACATACGGTCAACATCGTTCCCTTTGAGAAAGTTAGTAAAATGAAATTTATCGGTAATTCCCAGTCGGGCAGCCCGTCTAATCATTTTCCTAAGCAAATCACCACTGCCGGCCATCACAAAACGAACCTTATCGGTTTTTTGCAACACCTTGTAGGCCGCCTCAATAAAGTATTCAGGACCTTTTTGGAAAGTTATTCGGCCTAAGAAAGTAACTACTTTTTCATCGAGGTGCTTGACTACCTCCTCCTTTTTGACATTTACCTGGGGCTCAACTCCATTGTATACGGTATGAACCTTATCCTGATCAATACCATACTTTTTAATGACCGTATTGCGTGTCATATTACTTACTGCAATTACTCTGTCAGCAGCTTGCATACCCATTCGTTCAATATCGTATACCAGGGTATTTACATTCTCACCAGTCCGGTCAAATTCTGTGGCATGAACATGAATGATAAGGGGTTTACCAGAAACCCGCTTAGCTGCAATTCCGGCCGAATAGGTCAACCAATCATGAGCATGAATCAGATCAAAATCTTGCTGTTGTGCAATTTCAGCGGCAATTAGACCATAGTTTGATACTTCTTGTAATAAGTCCGGTCCGTATTTACCTGAAAATTCAATGGTACCAAGCTGTTTAGATTCTACCCCTTTAACCTCATGGCTCTTTTTCAGTAACTTCTCCCAGGTATAGTCGCCCTCCTTTATCTTTTGGTTTACGAACAGTTCAAATTCCTCAGGAGACAGGTATGGCATTACCATTGAACCGACCTCGAGATAGGCAATTTCTTTTTCCGTCAACTTGCGTGTAGCCCGGTCATGTGTTGAAAGTTGCTCATAAAACTGCACAGTTCTTTGCATCACAGGAATACCGGAGGCACCAATCAGCTTCATGGCTGATTGATCCTCATCTCTATATGCCTTTGGAACCACAAAAATGATATCAACATCCTGATACGCTAATCCACGTGTCAGTCCATAACAGGCTGTACCTAATCCGCCACTGATATGCGGGGGGAACTCCCACCCAAACATTAATACTCGCATAAACCCTTATCCTAAATTTGTCAATAATTCCTGAATTCTTAACAACTCACCCACACTAGATGCAAACGCAATAGCGCCACAAGCGCGGTGTGGTGGACTACCGTCGTGAACTTCTGATACCATACCTAAGCCATGCTCCAACATTTCCTCTTCAAAATTCTCCAAAATCCCAGCAACAAAACTCCTGCCCGATTCCCCGTGAATTTTCAGCCAGGCACCTGCAAATGAGCCCAACAACCAGGGCCAAACGGTTCCCTGATGATAAGCCAGGTCTCGCTTATGATGATCACCTTCGTAACTTTGTTTGAAATCAGCAGACCGAGGTGAGAGGCTTCTAATGCCTTTATCAGTAAGCAATTCCTGTCTGACCACTTCTAATACGGCATTTTTTTGTTCATCAGAATAAGGAGAACAGGGCATAGCCACTGCCAGTAACATATTGGGTCTGACATCCCATTTGGCTTTGTCTTCAAAAATGTAATCCGCCAGGTAGCCTCTATCGTCATCCCAAAACATGGTCATACTCTCATCCAATTTCTCTTTCAAACCCGACAACTTTTTGATCATTCTTTTATTTTGGGTATGTTTTGCACCGGCTTCAGCGAAACATACTGCGTTATACCACAAAGCATTGATCTCAATTGCATAGCCTGGACGCTGGGTAACCGGTTTGCCATCCAGGTACGAATCCATCCAGGTTAGCGCCTTGCCTTCAGTATACGCATGTAATAATCCCCTTTCATCAATCTGAATACCGTCTACCTTGCGCTCGAGATATGCTGAAATAATCGCATAAATCGAACCGCTAAACGTATTGAAGTATTCTGATGATTTACCTTCTGGTCCACAGAGCTGCTGAACTGCCCATATAAACCACAGAGAAGTATCAGCCGCCCGATGAACAGGTTTGGTGAAATCTGGGGAGTGGTCAGGAAAAACAGCTCCTTTTCTTCGCTTCTCCATGGTCTTCAGAATAGTCACTGCCAGTTCTTTTTGGCCACGACTCAGAACTAAACCAGGCAGGGCAATGAAACTATGTCTGCCCCACCGTCCAAACCAGGGATACCCCGAAATAATTTCTGGTCCCTTTTCCCGATTTTGTATAAATAGTTGGGCTGAATGTGACAGCATCGATATCATACTTCCCCTGACTTCATTATCTTTCACTACAGCATCAAACTTGCGACTGAGCTGATTTGTTGGTGTTGGATTAAATCCAGCAGTCACAACGACTGGCTCTCCCTGTCGAATAGGCATTTCAAAGAAGCCAGGAACAAAGAGATCCTCGTCATGTTCATATCCTCGAATTTCTTCCTTTGGGTACTGGACGTTTAGGTACCAATCAGGGGCTGCTGTAAAACTCGACTTTCGTGAGGTCTGCATAAACAATTCAGGATATTCGCTGTACAGACGGGATGAAAACCCATTATTTGCCTTACCAATACGCATATTGGCAAACATATTTGATTTAGAAAGTGCATGGATACTCCTAAAGGCCAAGAAGGGCTTCAAGCGCAAGGTTGTTGGTGAATGTGCTTCAAGTAAAGTGTATCTGACCATGATCCTTGCCTCATCCTGTAAGAGAAGCAATTCTTTTTGTAGAACAACCCCCCCCACTCTATACACCATTTTCACCACTGGTGACATCTCAAAATACCGGGCATACTTATGACCTTTCGGATTATATTCACCGGGATATTTATTAATCCCCAGGTTGAATTCTTGTCCATGCTGAATAACGGTCTCGTGCAAATTGGATAAAAATACATGGCGGCCTCCATCAATCGATCGCACTGGAGCAATTAACAAGCCGTGATATTTTCGGGTATTGCATCCAATAATGGTTGTATTGGAGTAGGCTCCATCCGGATTGGCCAGGATAATTTCTTTAGGCAGAGAATATTCTAGATTTACAAGTTGGGTCTTGTCAAATAAAAGGGAACTCATAATTATACAATTAAATATCAGGTCGTTAAATTACAATCATTGATTTATAAGAGGTTTAAGCCAGTCTTAAATTAGTCGAAAAACATCATATACACAATACTTCGCATATTTACGTGATTGAAAATACTGTGACAAAAAGATGCTAAGATTGTTTTGTAAATAAAAAAAGCCTCTAAATTTGCACGTTATATTAATTTCTAAATTTAGAAAAATGGCTTACGTAATTAATGACGATTGTACTGCTTGCGGAACATGTATTGATGAATGTCCAGTTGAAGCTATCAGTGAAGGTGATATCTATGTGATTGACCCGGATGAGTGCACCGATTGTGGCGCTTGCGCTGATGTTTGTCCGGTGGAAGCAATCCTTCCCGCATAAACAAGCCAAACAAAAGAAAAGAGGGTGCTTCTGATGAAGTACCCTCTTTCTTTTTAGTTAGTTATTTGACAGGTGATCAAGGATCAACGATAATAAAGATAATCTGAATGTGGTCGGTATTGGTTGAGCCTTCAGGCATGAAGCTAACTGCAGCCCATCCACCAGGTAGGGGTATGTAATCTGCGCCATACTGTTCGGCATCAGCGGCCATCTTGTCGGCCAAGGTACCACTTCCATATGTCTGGCTGGCTGCAACGCCACCCAATGGTGTAGCTGTGTCATGATTCTCATCTGAAATCTTCCATACAGCGTGCTGTACATCTTCCCAGGTGTAATTCAAGCTGCTGAACTGCTCAAAATGGTTAGCTAACCAGTTCAAGGCATTCCAATTGAGGTTTTCCATATCGGAGAAAGGCATCAATTCAGGAAACAATGAGCTATAGATAGTTACATTGTAGGTGGTCATGTTGATACCATTGTCAGGATCAAAACAGAAACTGTCATACCAGTCTCCAGCAATAACATCGTATCCAGTACCGGTGAATCCAAGCTTAACTTCGAAGTAAGCGTCACGATCGGTCGAAGGATGGGTACGAACTGTCATAGTTCCACTCTCAGGCAAATTCATATGTGGAGCAATTGAGAAATCAGCCTCAGTTACCAGGCAGTTTCCAATGACGAAATCATATACACCATCTGGTCCGGGGCCTACGCCAATATCAGTAGTGATATCACCATCATCAGTAAAGAAGAAGCTCTTGAAGTATTTGTACTCAAATTGATCTCCAACTTTAACCAAGACATTCAACTTAAGTTCATACTCTTCAGTTGTTTCGGGATAGTCAACAAATTCGATGGGTAGAGGAGCTTCACCAAATTTATAAATAATGGTGTCATTTGAGAAGGTTGAGACCAATTCGCCATTCAACCATACTTCCATTTCATAAATAGCTGGCATATCAATTTGTAGCCCATGTGTCTGGTTTTCATAAGAGCTTCCTGTATAATCTTCGAAAAACTTAGTACAGAAGTCACCAAAAAACCATTTTGCTTTAATTGGGGTGATATTTGGCTTAAACCAAACAAAACCAAATTCGTCATGTGTAGACTCTTCGTAGCACAAGGTGCCAACTTCGATTTCTACTTTCAGGAAAGACTGAACATCAAATTGATATTCTAAAGCATTAATAACTAAATCGGCAAAAGGAGCGCCGGCATGAGGAGCAGCACTAACAATGAGATCGTCTGAATTGTCATCAGGGGTATCATTGTCGTTCCAAAGAACAAATTCCTGTAAAGTATAGGTACCCGGAGGCAGTTTGATCGCCTGGGTATACAATACATCATTTACCACAAAAGTAGCGGCGGTATAAACAACGTCGCTAATCTGGATTATGGCATAATCAGCCTCAAGTGAACAATCGCCGTCTGCCTTAAGCAAACCATCGCCACTAGTGTTAAAAATCACCTCTCTTGGAGCATTCTGATCCATCTCCGGGAGGTCTTGTGTACAGCTACTAAATATCATAGCAGCAACACCTGCGAGTAAGAATAACCGTTTCATTTTTCTATTGTTTAATTGTGTTAGTATTGACTTACTTATTTTCATGCCCTTCATTTTACAACAGCCGTGCCAGACTAACGCATTCTCCTGATTTACTTACACTTACATAGCATCATACTATACTACATATAGTATTAGAATTGGAAAAAAGGCTGAAAAAGGGAAAAAAAAGAGGGTACCTCATCAGAAGTACCCTCTTTATTTTTAGTTAGTTATATCTTATGATCAAGGATCAACGATAATAAAAATAATCTGAATGTGGTCGGCATTGGTTGAGCCTTCAGGCATGAAGCTCACAGCAGCCCATCCACCAGGTAGTGGAATGTAATCTGCACCATACTGCATGGCATCGGCTGCCATCAAATCAGCCAGGCGAATGTCAGGCGTATTGCCATCATTATCGTGATCAACCAGCGGACTAGCTGAAACACCACCTAAAGGTGTACCGGTATCGTGAGTCGGATCAGAAATCTTCCAAACGGCATGCTGTACATCTTCCCAAATGTAGTTCAATGTACTGTACTGCTCAAAATGGTTTGCTAACCAGTTTAACTCATTCCAATTGCGGTCTGTCATATCAGAGAAAGGCATCAATTCAGGATACAATGAGCTGTAAATATTTACATTGTATGTGGTCATATTGATACCATTGTCTGGATCAAAACAGAAGCTATCATACCAGTCTCCAGCCACAACATCGAATCCTGTTCCAGTGAAACCAAGTTCGACTTCAAAGTATGCATTGCGATCGGCTTCAGGATGCAAACGAACCTCCATGCTTCCAGTCTCAGGCAAATTCATATAAGGAGCAAGCGAGAAGTCTGCCTCAGTTACCAGGCAGTTTCCAATGACGAAATCATAAACGCCATCATCTCCAGGACCTACACCAATATCAGTAGTGATATCACCATCATTTGTAAAGAAAAAGCTTTTGAAGTATTTGTATAAAAATTGCTCTCCAACCTTAACCAATACGTTCAACTTGAGTTCGTATTCTTCATTTGTCTCTGGATTATCAACGAATGGTATAGCCAACGGAGCTTCACCTAGCGTAGCTATGTTAGTATACGTTGATACCGAATCTCCATTCTTCCACAGCTCAACCTGATAGATTGCAGGCATATCAACCTGTAAACCATTAGTTTGGTCTGCATAATCACTATCAGTATAGTCTTCAAAAAACTTGGTGCAGAAGTCACCAAAGAACCATTTCTGCTTGATATGGGTCTTAGTTGGCTTGAACCAGATAAAACCAAAATCTTCATGAGTCGATTCTTCGTAGCACAAAGTACCCACTTCAACTTCAACTTTCAGGAAAGACATAACGTCAAACTGATAATCCAGGGCGTTAATGACCAGGTCAGCGAAAGGAGCACCAGCATGTGGGGCTGCACTTACAATGAGATCATCCGAAGTGTCATCCGGGGTATCATTGTCGTTCCAAAGCACAAATTCTTGCAAAGTATAGGTGCCGGGTTCCAGCTTGATGGCCTGTGTGTACAATACCTCATTAACCACAAAGGTAGCGGCAGTATAAACCACATCACTAATTTGGATAGTAGCGTAGTCAGCCTCAAGTGAACAATCACCGTCTGCTTTTAGTAAACCATTGCCACTTGTGTTAAAGATTACCTCTCTGGGCGCGTTTTGATCGATCTCGGGGAGATCTTGTGTGCAGCTGCTAAACAGTATAGCAGCAACACCAGCGAGTAAAAATAATCGTTTCATTGTTCTATAGTTTAATTGTGTTATTTTTTCAATTGTGTTCATGTTTCTAGAATTGCAAGGCCTATGCCATAATCACACACAACCTTCTTTTCTAATTACTTACAACTGCTAATCTTAGCTAATAATTATTCCGAATCTGGAATACTTTCTGTTTGGGAGAAAAAGAGAGGCCACAAAGGACCTCCCTTTTAACAATTAAACATATTATGATCAAGGATCAACAATGACAAATACTGTTTGAATATCGGGTGAATTGATGTGATCAAAGGATACAGCAGCCCATCCACCTGGTAGTGGAACATATCCAGCACCATTCAGGTTAGCTGCAGTTACCATATCATCAGTTATACTTGTCTTGGGAGGTACACCTGAACGTGCTCCACCACCCCATGTTGGATCTTCAAGAATCCACATGGCTTGCTGGAAATCTGACCAGGTATAACCAGGGAATTGCTCCAAGTGGTTAACTAACCAGTTCAATTTATCCCAAGGCTTGTCCATGTTAGGTGGCATCAATTCTGGGTACAATGAGCTGTATACATTAACCGGATAACTTCCACCAAGATTGATGGTTATTCCACGGTCAAAGCAATAACTTTCCATCATAGTGTTTTCTGGAATGTCATAACCTGAGCCAATACCAAGAAGTTCAACATCAAGGTATCCACCCTGGCTGCCAGGAGCATATTGATTACCAACGTGGAGCGTACCAGTTTCAGGTAAATTCATATAAGGTGCCAAAGCAAAATCAGTATCTGTATCGGCCACCAGGCAATTGCCTATTACAAAGTCATACACGCCATCGTCACCAGGACCAACTCCAATATCAGTAGTGATATCACCATCATCGGTGAAGAAGAAACTGGCGAAATATTTGTATTCAAAGTTATCACCAACTTTAACCAGTACATTTAACTTAAGTTCATACTCCTCAGTTGTTGCAGGATGATCAACGAAATGTATTGGTAATGGAGCTTCTCCAAAGTTATATAAGATGGTGTCGTTAGAATAGATAGTGACCAATTCACCATTCAACCAAAGTTCCATCTGATAAATAGCGGGCATATCAATCTGCAAACCATTGGTCTGGTTTTCATACGAGCTACCAGTATAATCTTCGAAAAACTTGGTGCAGAAGTCACCAAAGAACCATTTTGTCTTCACAGGGGTAATGTTTGGCTTAAACCAGACAAAACCGAAATCATCGTGAGTAGATTCTTCGTAGCACAATGTGCCAACTTCTATCTCAATCTTCAGGAATGCCTCAACATCGAATTGATAATCCAAAGCATTAACTACAAGATCAGCAAAAGGAGCACCGGTATGAGGAGCTGCACTTACAACGAGATCATCTGAAGTATCTTCAGGCGTGTCGTTGTCGTTATAAAGAACAAATTCCTCCAGGGTATAGGTACCCGGATCAAGCTTAATAGCTTGCGTGTACAATACCTCATTAACTACAAAAGTTGCAGCCGTGTAAGTAACACCGCTAATTGTAATTGAGGCATAGTCAGCTTCAAGTGCGCAATCGCCGTCTGCCTTAAGCAAACCATCGCCACTTGTGTTAAAAATCACCTCTCTTGGAGCATTTTGATCCATCTCCGGGAGGTCTTGTGTACAGCTGCTTAATATCAAAGCAGCCACACCTGCGAGTAAGAATAACCGTTTCATCATAATAAGAATTTTAGTTAGTAGTTAGTAACAGTTTATTTTTTGCTTATTAATTTTCTACACATCTAACTGAAAAAGCCGCAGATTTATACCAATTGCCCCGGTAAACCCCATCGTTGAAATAGTAAAGTCCCCGGTACAAACCATATGAGTCATTTTCATTTGAAGACCAAAATCCAGTAAACGACTCGGTGTACTTGTATGATCCTCCTTTTTCACGGTATCCGGCGGGTTTGGCATGAAAGCCAGCATTACCATTACCGTTTAAGTTCTGATACCAACCGGCTACTGATTTCAGTTGTCCACCAACTTGACCGGATAGTCTAAACCTCATCTGGTTGAGCTCTGGTGCAGTCATACCCAAATGCTGTTCCATGGCTTGCCACTCAACATCGGTTGGCAAATGCCAGCCATCCGGACAGGCAGTCTGTGCAGCGGTCCAATTGTATAGCACCCCATACCTGAGGTAATTTGTCTTTTGTTTAGCCTGTTCTACAATGAATCCATTGTAATCATTCACATAATAGAAGGGTTCAACAGTCGATCCCGAACCAGCGGGACTCACTGCAGGTAGCCAGGCAAGGTTTTCAGCCATCCAGGTCTGATTTCCGATGGTTACCGTTTTATATCGTCTACCATCACGAGCATCGGTAAAACTGGGTGTTGTATCACCGTCATCCAATGTTCTGAATATGACCTGGTTGCTATAATAAGTTTCGCCGCTTTCAACACGAACGAAAGTTCTTACATAATAGATCGTCTCGGCCTGCAGTTGATCCAGCTCTACCTCAAAATCACCAACATTCTTTCCTAACTGCATGACCCGATCATCTGTGCTCGGATTGCGTTCAATGCTCCAGCAAACACCAGATTCTGCAATATCCATCGGAAGCACATTTCCTATCCAGCCGTTGACCGTTACCGTATTGCTCTCAATACTGGGCTGAGCTATGTCGTGAGTGGTTATAATGGGTACCCCCTCAGGCATCCCGGTTAGTTCAATAATGGCCACACCACGATCTCCGCAAGCGGCAAATAAATAATTTCCTGACGCCTCAACATGATTAACACTGGCATCCATATCAAGAAATCCCAATAATTCCAATTCACGTGTTGAATGGAATCGAGCCACATAAATGCCCGCTGCTCCATTCGCTATAAAGACCAATCCCTGTCCATTGACAGAAACACTATTGGTCACATAATCAAGTTCATTTTCTCCTACCGGATGGTCTGGTTTAGCCAATTCAGAGATGATCTCTCCGTTGCTCAGGTCAACCACTTTTAGTCCACCGGCTCCCAGTGCAGCGAAGGCATAATCATCAAATACCCTGACCATAGCCTTGGTATCTGAGATATCCAAACCTCCGAGTGGTATATACTGAGTCTGTCCGCTAAGATTCATGGCCAGACGACCTGGCTTCCCGAGAAGCGCTACGTATTGATCCAGATTGCTGTAATAGGCAACTGATCTGGCGTCTTCAAAGGCATTTCCTTCCAGGGCCGTATATCCGCTCAGCTGATAAAAATGTCCATTCGTACCGGTAACAATTCCATTGTGATTTACATCAGTGGCTACTACTCCCTTCAAGGCTACGTCGACGGGACTTCCATCGGGAAGGCCCTGTTCATTGAGATCAAATACCTGCACTATGGATTGAGTTCCGCCAGTGAAAGGCAGTTTGATGCCCGCCAGTAACATTTTGTGCTGCTGCCTATCTGCATCATACACAACATCCACAGAGTGGTATTCGCTGGTCAGGGCTCCAGATGTTAATACATTGGGCATCCCTGAAGCCTCAAGGGTAATAATCTCATAAGCTCCTCTAATGATCTCACCTGCTGTATTGTAACTGAGGTACAGCTGGCCATTGCGGTAGCTTAGATGACTGGCCTGTACCAATTGACCGTTCACCAATGGAGCCTCAATCATATACCTGAGGTTAAATGCAAGCGTTTCATCCGCCCCCTGAGACTGACTCTTGATCGTCCTCAGTGGGATATACTGATCATATTGAGTCACTCGTTTGATGTTTTGTTCAGGATCCAGGTGGACAAACTGATTATCCGTGCTTGTTTCTGGTAGGTCTTTGGTACAATTTGATAAAAAGGCCAGAACCAAAATAACACTGAATAATTTTATTGCATATGTATTTAATCTACTCACTGATCTACAGTTTATTGTTTCGATATTTTTATTCCTGTTTCAGTCAACCCAAAGGGCATGCCAGCATTCGTATCTCACATGTTTTCTGACACTTATCTCAATCCTGAACCAATTCCAGTTTCCTGAAAGCGGAAGTTTTTTCTGAAAATCAAATGAAAATTCCAGTTTGTAATTCATCCATATTTAGAATCATTACAAACTCAGTGAATCTCGATTTGTAGTATATTTATCATCAATGAATATTCTGTTTTTATTAATTGGAGCAAGTTTGCTGGCGGCCTTGATATTTCTGGGATTATTCATCTGGGCAGTAAGATCCGGGCAGTTTGAGGATAGCCATACACCCTCCATCCGGATTCTTTTCGATGATGAAAACAAGGAGAGCGAAGAGTAAAACTTGAATCTTAATCTTGAACCTCAATTATGAACATTCAACAGTTTAATTACGACAATGCAACGGTTAGAAACTTTATTATTGCTACCCTCGTTTGGGGATTGGTTGCATTGGTTGTGGGACTTTTGGCTGCCTCTCAATTGGCCTTTCCCTTTCTGAATTTTGACCTGGAGTTCACCACTTTCGGCCGTGTCCGTCCGGTGCATACCAATGCTGTGATTTTCGCTTTTATTGGTAACGCCATGTTTGCGGGGATTTATTACTCCCTGCAAAGGGTTCTAAAAGCCAGACTCTTCAGCGATTTTTTAAGCAAATTGCATTTTTGGGGATGGCAATTTATCATTGTGTTGGCGGCCGTGACCTTATTGACCGGATTCACTACCGGAAAAGAGTATGCTGAGCTGGAATGGCCGATAGACATATTGATCGCCATCGTTTGGGTCGCTTTTGGCTGGAATATGATCGGCACCATCGTCAAGCGCAGAACCAAGCACATTTATGCCGCTGTTTGGTGGTATCTGGCTACTTTCATTGGCGTAGCCGTGTTGCACATTGTTAATTCAATCGAGATTCCGGTTGGTATCTTGAAAAGCTATCCGGTATATGCCGGTGCCCAGGATGCTGTTGTACAATGGTGGTATGGGCATAACGCAGTTGCCTTTTTCTTAACAACCCCATGGCTTGGTTTGATGTATTACTATTTACCCAAATCATCAGGTCGACCAATATATTCGTATCAGCTATCAATCATTCACTTCTGGACCTTGATATTCCTCTATATGTGGGCAGGTCCACATCATTTATTGTATCAGGCTCTACCGGATTGGGTTCAGGCCCTTGGCGTCACTTTTTCAATTATGCTGATTGCGCCATCGTGGGGAGGCATGGTGAATGGATTGCTTACTCTTCGGGGTGCCTGGGATAAGGTCAGAGATCGAGCAGACTTGAAGTTTATCGTCATTGCGCTGACTGCTTATGGCATGTCAACCCTGGAGGGACCAATGATGTCACTCAAAACTGTTAATTCAATAAGTCATTTCACCGATTGGACTATCGCACATACACACATTGCAGGCATGGGTTGGAACGGTGGATTGATATTTGGTATGTTTTACTGGTTGATACCAAAACTCTTCAAAACTAAGTTGCACTCTATGAAAATGGCGAACACACATTTTTGGATTGCAACTTTGGGAATCTTGTTATTTGCCATTCCACTATACTGGGCAGCTATTACCCAATGGTTGATGCTTCGCCAGTATACTCCAGAAGGACTATTAGCCTATCCGAATTTCCTGGAAACGACAACCCAAATTATTCCCATGTATATGTTCAGGATTGTGGGGGGGCTGCTCTTTCTCACTGGTACCATCCTGTTCTTCATAAACCTATTCAAGACAATGAAATCTGGTGCAATAGTCGCCAATGAGCCAGCTGAAGCCCCCGCCCTGGTTAACAAGCAATCCAGAAGTGCGGCTGGTGAGACCATTCACCGCTGGTTAGAGCGAAAGGCTGTTCGATTTGCCATTGTGGTTTTCATTGCCCTGGCCATTGGGGGAGCCGTTGAGATCATACCCATGTTGAAAGTGGAATCGAATATTCCGAAAATTGAGTCAGTTACTCCCTATTCTCCATTGGAACTGGCTGGACGCGATGTATACATTTCCAACGGTTGCTATAACTGCCATTCACAGCAAATCAGGCCGCTGCGTTGGGAAACTGACCGCTACGGTGAGTACTCCAAAATCGGAGAGTTCGTTTATGATTATCCATTCCAATGGGGATCTAGAAGAACAGGACCCGACCTGGCCCGGACAGGATACCTGGGCAGTAGCACCTATAAGACAGCCATTTGGCATTACAATCATTTCGTGAATCCACTCGAAATGAATCCACAGACAATTATGCCCGGATATCCCTGGTTAGAGAAAAAAACAATCAATTTGGATAAATTGCCAGGTAAGATCAGGGCCATGCAAACCCTTGGTGTTCCATACAGTGAAGGCTATGCAGATCAAGCTGTCGAAGATTACCTCAATGAAGCCCAGGCAATCGTCTCCGAATTGGCTGCCTCTGGTGTTGAAGTAAAACCTGAGAGCGAGATTGTTGCGATGATCGCATACCTGCATAAGTTGGGTCGTGATATTTCTCCGGCTCAGGCCCAGGTTAACCAGCAAAAGAAAACAGAAAATAAAGATCATTGACCATGGGTTTCGTTGGCGATGTACTCGGAAAAACAAGCGGAATTCACATCTTTTATGTGATCGGCTTACTCATATTTATAACCGTTTTCATTACGATTCTGATCAGAACAATTCGCATGTCAAAGGCTGATGCACATGCCATTAAAACTGATATTTTTGATCCAGATGAGCAGGATCAATGACCAAGAAAAACCGTAGCAAGATGAATGAAGAAGTAAAAAACACTACACCAGAAACTCAGGATAAAAAAGTCATGGATGACCATGACTACGATGGTATCAAAGAAATGAATAATCCAGCGCCTTACTGGATTGCAGCCATTTTCATAATAACCATTGTCTTTTCTATGTTTTATGTCATCCAAAACTTTGGTTATCCCGGACAGGGTAATGACCAGGCAAGTCGTTATGAACGTAAAGTAGCTGAATTTGAGATCAAGAAAGCTGAAATGAGAATGGCTGCAATGGGCGAAAACGCAGAGATGGACCCTGTTATGATACGTCAGGCCGGCGCCAAATTATATTCAGATAAGGGTTGCATGGTTTGCCACGGCACCCAGGGTGAAGGAAATAATATTGGTCCGAATCTGACTGATAATTTTTGGCTAAACGGCTGTTCTCCAGATGAAATTAACCAAATAATTGCCGATGGTAAACCAGAAAAGGGTATGACCCCTTATAAAAGTGTGATGACCGAAGAACAAATCAGCCATCTCACTGCCCATATTCTGGAGACTCTGGTTGGTTCTAATCCAAGCAACGCAAAAGAAGCACAAGGAGAAGAGTGTATTAATTGACATGGAGAACACAGGTACAGCCTCTTTCAGAGATCGGCCTATTAACATAGATCCATCTGGAAAGAGAAAATGGATACTGGCTCGTCAGCCAAAAGGAAAATGGTATACGCGCAGAACCATTGCAGCCTGGATCATGATGTCTTTTCTTATACTGGCACCGATTATCAAAATCAATGGTAATCCACTAATGCTTTTTGATATTGTTCACCGAAAGTTCTCGATATTCGGTGTTCAGTTTTGGGCACAAGACACCAACATATTGGCATTGATTATGGCAGTCGCTGTTGTGTTTATTGTTTTGTTTACAGTAGTTTTCGGTAGACTATGGTGCGGTTGGGCTTGCCCGCAAACGATTTTCCTGGAAATGGTCTATCGACGAATTGAATATCTCTTTGATGGCAATCACAGAAATATCAGGCGCGAACAAGAGACAAAAAAGGGTGGAGCAAGAAAATTACTCAAACATGTGGTCTTCATTCTCGTTTCAGTTTTGATCACAAACATTATGCTGATGTGGTTTACGGGACCTGAGAAACTGCTTGATATCATCTCCTCTCCCATAAAAGAACACTTCCTGGGCTTCTCCATTATGATCGGAATCTCCCTCTTCTATTACTGGATCTATGCGTATTTCAGAGAACAGGTGTGCACCATGATCTGTCCCTACGGAAGAATGCAAGGGGTATTACTCGATTCGAACTCTTTGACAGTCATTTACGATTACAAAAGAGGAGAACCAAGAGGGGGAAAGACTGAAGGTGATTGCATTGATTGCAGTCGTTGCATAGCTGTTTGTCCAACCGGTATAGATATAAAAAACGGCACACAATTGGAATGCATAAACTGCACAGCCTGCATCGATGAATGTGACCAGGTTATGGAACGCATAAAAAAACCGCAGGGATTGATCAGATTTGACTCTGTGAATGGCGTGGTAACCGGAAAGAAGAAGCTGTTCGGCTGGCGCTCAATGGCCTATGCAGGAGTGCTTGTGGTCTTACTTCTGGTTCTGGCATTCACCATTGGGGGAAGAACCCCAACCGAAACAACCATACTTCGGTTACCGGGAAGTCTATATCAGGAAGTTGGCACCGATACCATAGCGAATGTATACACCCTCAAAACCCTGAATAAAGCAAACCGAAATATTGAAGTTACATACAAACTATTGAGTCCAGCCTCCGGTGAACTGCAATTGACCAATCAAAGTGATCGGCTCAACGAAGATGAACAATTCGAGAGTGTCTTGTTGGTAAAATTGAGCAAAGACATCCTCAAAAACCGAAGTACTACTATTATTGTGGGTATCTTTGAAAGAGGAGAACAACTGGAAACAACCCAAATCAACTTTATTGGTCCAGAAAACTAGCACAACATGAGATTTCATTGGGGACATGGTATTTTATCATTTATCATACTGTTTATAGCACTGTGTGCAACCTTCATTGTGTTCTCTTTAAGACAACATCATGATCTGGTTACCGAAAACTATTACGAAGAAGGTGCAAATTATTCAGAGCAAATGACTGTTGACCAGCGCTCACTAATCTATACCGACAGCATTTTTCTGAGCACTGAATTCGATCGAATTACCTTTGATCTGGCTCCTACCCTGAAATCACTTTCCACATCGGTTCAGGTCTATTTTTATCGGGCCTCCGACAAATCAAAAGACTTCAGGCTTGATCTCCCTGTTGACTCGCTGCCTTATTCAATTACCAGGGAGAATTTCATCCGTGGCAGATACCAATCAATTGTAAGCTGGGAAATGAAGGATCTTCAATACCAGGTTACCAAAATCGTACAAATCAAATAGTGCAATAAAGATGGAGATCTTACTTTCAGCATTTATCCTGGGTATTATGGGTAGTTTTCACTGCTTAGGCATGTGTGGACCAATTGCCATCAGCATTCCCCTTCAGGGAAAGCATTATGGCCAAAAGGTGTTGGGAAGTGCATTGTATAACAGTGGTAGAACAATCACCTATGGTATCATGGGAGCTGTCTTCGGATTGATTGGGCATGGTTTCCAACTTATGGGCTTTCAGCGATGGATTTCAATTATTATGGGTAGTTTAATGGTCTTAGCTGTATTTCTGCCTTCCCTTTTCAAAGGATTCAATTTGGCTAACTCAGCCTTTTTCACTACCCATCTTCGTGCAGCCATCGGACGATTATTTACCCAGCGATCGTATGGCGGATTATTCCTGATAGGATTGCTAAATGGTCTATTGCCCTGCGGATTAGTCTACATGGCCATAGCCGGTGCGATAGGCACCGGTGACTGGTTGCAGGGTGTGTTATTTATGCTCCTTTTCGGTGTCGGCACCATACCCATGCTGATGGCCATCAACCTGGCGGGGAACATAATCAGTTTGGGTGTTAGAAAAAAAATCAATAAAATCATCCCATACCTGGTAGTCATCGTCGGACTTATCTTTATTCTGCGCGGCCTTAGCCTGGGGATACCTTATATAAGTCCTCCAAAGAAGAAGCTGAACCCTGAAGTTCACATGGAGATGAATCGGGGAATGCCCTCTGCAGATGCTGTTAAAAAGGCATGTTGCGAAAAAGATAGCCTCTAAAACATCCGGCAGGTATGAGTCAAAAAAAGCCTTGTGTTCATTGTGGTGCTGATTGTGGAAAACATCCGGTGGTCTGGAATGACCTCTCTTTTTGTTGCCATGGATGTAAACAGGTGTATCAAATACTTTCAGAAAACAAGCTCAATACCTATTACGAACTTGACCAAAAACCTGGGATTCGAATAGAAGCACCACCCCACCAGACAAAATATGCCTTTCTGGACAAACCTGAAGTTCAGGATCGACTATATATTTTTCACGAAGATCAGATCGCCAGAATTGAATTATACATACCCGTAATTCATTGTGCGTCATGCATCTGGTTACTCGAAAATCTATACAAGGTAAACCCCGGAATTAAGAATGCGGTTGTGAACTTCGTCAAAAAAACGGTGAGCATCAGTTTCAATACCAAAGAGATCAGTCTGAGAGCCCTGGTTGAATTGTTGGCATCACTCCATTACATTCCAGATCTGTCGTGGAACTCTTTAGAGAAAAAAGATGATACAAGCGGCAGTAATAAGCAATTGTTGTACAAAATCGGAGTTGCTGGCTTTGTTTTTGGAAATGTCATGCTGTACAGTCTCCCTGAATACCTCAATAGAGAGCCAATCAGTGATCCGCTAGGATCTTTTCTGTATTACTTAAGCTTCGTTCTAACGGTTCCGTTGGTTTTTTATAGTGGCAGCGATTACTTGCTATCGGCTTTTAAAAATCTGGTACGAAAGCAGATTGTTGTCGACCTGCCTATTGCACTGGGTTTGCTGGCCTTGTTTGGGACAACCTGCTATCAAGTACTCTCAGGAACCGGACCCGGTTATTCAGATAGCCTGTCGGGTTTCCTATTCTTCCTCCTCATTGGTAAATGGTATCAAAGTAAAACCTATCAGGCACTGGCTTTTGATCGAGATTACAAATCCTACTTTCCCATTGCAGTTACCCAGGTATTGGAAGATGAAGAGGTCAGTACGCTACTGGAAGATCTCAGGGTTGGTGACCAGTTGAAGATCAGAAATAAAGAATTGATCCCCAGTGATGCCCTTCTTCTGTCTGATCATGCCCTCATAGATTATAGCTTCGTTACTGGAGAAGCTACTCCGGTGCTAAAGAAAAAGGGCGAGCCGGTGTACGCAGGAGGCATACAAAGCTCAGGTTCAATTCTCATTGAGGCGACAGCTGAAGTTAAACAAAGTCAGCTTACACAATTGTGGAATGCTCACCAGGAAGGTAGTGATAGAAAATCGGTACTGAATTCAATTGTCGATCGGGTTAGTGTCTATTTTACCATGATTGTTATCGCAATTGCTTTGGCCGGATTTAGCTACTGGATCATACAAGACAGCTTACAATCAGCTGTTCTGGTGCTTACAGCGGTCTTAATTGTCGCCTGTCCCTGCGCTCTAGCTCTATCGTTGCCGTTCACGCTGGGTAGCAGTATGCGCATTCTCGGCAATAAAGGCCTGTACTGTAAAAATACCAATGTAGTAGAGAACCTGACTAAAATTGATTCGATTGTCTTTGATAAGACAGGTACACTTACCCTACCGGATGAAAATGATATAGCTTTTGTGGGTGAGGCACTGAGTCGAGAAGAAGAGGAAGCTATCGGAACTGTAGCAAAACAATCAACCCATCCACTGAGTCAGGCACTGAGTCGATACTATCAGGATGTACCAGCAGGTAAAACCAGGGGATTTGTTGAAGTTGGCGGCAAGGGATTATTTGCTCAATGCAATGACTTTAAAGTAAAAATAGGTTCTACTGATTTTGTCAATGCATCAGCCAGCCAGAATAACGATCCGATCAGCAAAGTCTTTGTAGCTATTAATGATGAATCACGAGGATACTTTACCATTGGTAACCGCTATCGTGAAGGGATCCTGGATACCGTTGGGGAATTGAAAAAGCTATTTAATCTATATCTGCTTTCCGGTGATAAACAGGGCGAAAAAAGCAGATTGAGCCCCTACTTTGGTCATCAACATATTCTTTTCAATCAAAATCCACAGGATAAAATGAGCTTCATAAAATCATTGCAAGATGAAGGGAAACGTGTGCTCATGACAGGTGATGGATTGAATGATGCAGGTGCATTTATAGCCAGTGACATAGCATTATCAGTGGCCGATGACATCTACCATTTCTCACCAGCTGGCGACCTCATCGTCGAAGCCAGTCAATTTCATAAGCTACAGCAATTTATTCGTTTTGCAGTGCGTTCAATTGATATTGTTAAAATGAGTTTTGTAATCTCATTCCTTTACAATATCGTTGGTTTGGCGTTTGCCCTCACGGGCAATTTATCTCCCATCGTAGCCGCCATCCTGATGCCCATCTCGTCAGTTTCGGTAGTTGCATTTGCTACATTTGCCACTCGCATATTGGGTAAAAGAATGCTCAGCTAGGAAAAAGCAACCAAGAAACAAATTATGTAATTTATTACATAATAAATTACATAATTAATTAGCTACTTTCTCAAAAGAAAGTCTAACAGTCTCGTCTTTGGGTAGCCTAACTTTTCTGACGACTCCAAAAGCTTCAATTTGCACATTTTGCTTACTCCCTGACCGCAATGACACTTGTACAGAATCACTGTCCCAATCCATGGTTTCTATCTCTATTTGTCCTCGACAGAGAATGCCTTCGATTCTGCCAGTAGACCATGCCTTTGGAAGCGCAGGTAGGAGTCTGATCTGTCCGGGCTTTGAATCGGCCAGCATCTTAATGAGCACAGCGGGTTGCCCCCCACTGATATCCATATTGAACAGGGATTTGTGGTTATGCATTGAAGCGAGGTTACTGAGCCAAAAGCGATTAACCAGATGCCCCATGCATTCATAAGCAATTTCGCCTTCGCCCAGGCTGGTGGCAGCCTGACCCAATTGCACCAATCCGAATGACATGAATCCTGAACGCTTACCACGCCAGTGTTTGTCGAGTTTGTAAATTAAAGAGTTTTTAAAGGCAGTTTGCAATTCAGGCGATTCTGCGATCTCATCCGGTAGGTCATCATAAAGTGGATAGAGTTGAGAAGAATGCCGGTGGTCATCATTGTTTTCAAGCTTCGGGGTTAGCCATTCTTTAATAATACCCTGATCGTTGATCATGTAGGGTGGCATTTTCGCTAACATGGATTGCCATAATCCAGTTTTCTCCGAATTTATGCCGAGCCTCTTCGATTCATGAATCAGGTTGCTCAACAGTTCTTTAGCCACTGCTACATCCATTGTGGCATTGAATGAACCCTGTGATCCGGCATTTTTTGGTGAATTTTCCGGTGACTGGGTGGGAGAAAAGACGAACAATCCATCATCGTCTACGTACAAGTAATCTTCAAAGAAGACTGCACATTTTTTCATGAACGGAATGGCATGCTCACGTAAGAAGACCTCATCACCTGTGTAGAGGTAATAATCATAAAAGAAATGGGCCGCCCAGGCAGCTCCACCAACCCAAAAACCACCGGCAAAACGCGGAGCAAGGGCATTGTTGTATCCGTTAGTTGTTGAGCGAGACGGTAAAACAACCCCTCTCGATCCGAAGAGGTGTTTCGCATTTATCTCCATCCAGGGTACTATTGACTCGATATAGGAAGTATAGGCCAGTAGCAGCTCGGGATAATTGCCCATACACATGCTGGCAATCGCTGATGGTACATTTCCGTTGTGTGTAAAATCACTTGCCCAACCAGGGACATAGGTACCTCCCCAAACACCCTGCAAAACGGGAGGCAACTCACCTGTACAGGAGATGATGTTATAGCGTGCCGCATCAAATTCTTTCTCTACCAGAGCCAGGTTGATGTTCTCCATTGTTGATTTAGCAAATAGCTCTTCAGTTGTGAGTTGGTGGTCTCCATCACCCCCGATGTCGAGTTTCATCCGGCTGAACAGCTCTCCGTGAATGTCGACATGGCCCGCTAGCAGTTGATCATAGTTGTGTGGTAACTGACTAATATGGTCCTTCATCTCAGTCATCATTGAATGATCAGGATCATAAACCAGGTCCAGGTCGATAATCAACAGCACTTCATTCGCACCGGCAATCTCAATATTTTCGCGATTGGTTGTAAGCTCTCCACCATCAAGATAAATCCCTGCTACCCCCTCACACTTTTGGATACTTCCAGGATAGGCTTTAGCAAAGGAATGCTCATAAGTAAGAAACTCAGCCTGGGCCCCTATTTTCATGTCAGCAATATGACTACCATACCTCGATGAAGTTCCATCAAGTTGATTCGCTGGAAGCTTATCACTTGGGAAGCGTCGCTTCATTTTCAAGGTACAATCGATTAAACCTGGTTTTGAAGCGGTGATCTTCATAACCACTACCCCATCTTTTCTTGAAACAAAAAGGTAGCGGTCGTAACTGCCATTTTTGTCAGACCAATGAACCCTTGACTCGCCAGTGGCAAAATTCAACGAACGAGCGAAATCGTTAATTTCCCGCTCAGTATTCATTTCCAAACCCAAATCAAAGGCCGGCACAAAGGGATCAGGATACATAAAACCAGTCTGACACGACAAATCAAATTGAAGCTGTGTTGCTTGCTTATACAATCCTCTGTCAATCAGATTCCGTATTTCAAATAACCGGGTTGATTGATCGGGTGGCATTGTTGGGGGACCCATCGGAAGAAAATGCCGCTCATGAGTAAAAATAACAGTCTCATCCAAGGGCCGACAAAAAACATTCGCCCCGATTGTTCCATTCCCAGAAATCAAACCCTCCTCCCAGGTACTGGCTGATGATGTACTAACAAAACCTCGTTCGGGAACATCTATTTGAGCAAACAATAGCGTTGGAACAAATAGAAAAACAAATAGAATTCTTTTCATTGATTCGTGTGTTAAGATTATTTCTTTGAGTCAACCTGATATGAACATGGTGCCACATACCACAGCATCTCAGATTCAGATCGCCTGAAACAGGTGGAGATCTTTTGATTCAACTCGGCCATTTGCAGGCCTATTTTACTCTGGGTATTTCCATATTCTGTCCAAAAATTGACCACATTAGATGAGTGATCAAATAAAATATACGATGGGTTCTCATAGCCTAATATACCAGTGGCACATCGCATTAAGGATGAAATATCATGCTCTGCGAGTAAGGTGTTAAACTCTTTGATATAGCTCTCCATTTGGCGATTCTTACCCGGGATTACATGGAATATCTGTTTGAAGGCAAATCCGGCTTGCTGCCAATTTACAGTGGAATCATTCGGGAGCAGGCTCAGATCAAGACGCTCATACAAAACTTTTTCTTCGTAATAATCCAATGTTGAAAAAAATGCATCAGTGCTTTCAGCTCCCAGTTTTTCATATAGCCCATACCAGGCTCGGTTTATGAATTCGGTATCTTTAACATCTTTAATCGGATAATACCAGTAATACTGAAAGACTGGATTCGCCCAGACGAAAAATGAATATGGGAAAGCCTCCTCTCTGCAGATATCGGTAATCTTCTGGCTTAGTTCAAGGTACTGATTGTGTTCAGCGGGCTTGACAACAGCCTTCCAAACATACCACAATTGGCCTTGAGGCTCATTTTCCTGGGCACCAACCTCTATAAATCCGATCAGGCAAAACAGGCAAATAAAAAGTAGTAATAGTTTTGTACGATTCATGATTTTGGTTTTTGGTGGATTGGTGATTAACTGTTTAACTGATTAACTGTTTAACTGTTTAACTGATTAACTGATTAACTGATTAACTGATTAACTGATTAACTGATTAACT
>CAYUGX010000013.1:0-33734 GCA_964444375.1 uncultured Porphyromonadaceae bacterium
CACAGGTAGTTTTCCTAGGTATAGGTTTTGAAACAACAGCCCCAGCCTCAGCTGCAACTATACAGGAAGCCAAGCGAAAGAAAATATCCAATTTCTCCATGCTGGTGGCCCACAAAACCATGCCAGCTGCCATGGCAGCCATCTGCGAAGGTCAGGCCCAAATTGATGGTTTTATCTGTCCAGGTCACGTTTCCGCCATAACAGGAGCTCAGCTTTTCGATTTTCTAGCAAGCCGCTATAAGAAAAGTTGTGCTATATCGGGATTTGAGCCCCTTGACCTGGTAGAAAGCATCCTCATGCTCATCAGACAGCAGAACACGAGGCAGTCCCAGGTTGACATTCAATATAAGCGGGCCGTATCTCAATCTGGCAATAAAAAAGCACAGTCGATTATGAATGAAGTATTCGAGCCCGCTGTGGATTATTGGAGGGGTTTTGGAAAAATTGAGGATAGTGGACTGGCTCTCAGAAAGGAGTATGAAGAATTTGATGCTGGCAAACGATTTAAAATACCCACACAAATAGTGCCTGAACCATCAGGATGTGCCTGTGGCGAGATATTAACAGGAATAAAGCAGCCTCTCGATTGTTCACTTTTTGCAAAGCAGTGTACACCAACCAATCCAATTGGAGCTTGCATGGTTTCAAACGAGGGTGCTTGTCACGCCTACTACAAATTTAAACCGACTAAGAACTGACAATGGATGATCGAATTACCCTGGCCCATGGAAGTGGGGGACTGGCCAGCCAAGAACTCATTGAGGAAGTTTTCTTTTCCGCTTTTGATAATCCTCAACTCGATGAAGCCGATGATGCTGCCCGGTTTTTGACTGATCAGGGGCAATGGTGCATGTCAACTGACAGTTTTGTCGTTCAACCCCAGGATTTTCCTGGCGGAGACATAGGTAAACTATCGATTTGCGGCACAGTAAATGACCTGGCTGTGGCGGGAGCAACCTCCTCCTTGATTAGTGTGGGTTTAATTCTTGAAGAAGGATTGTCCATGTCAGACCTAACCCGGTATATCAAATCTATGGCGAAAACTGCCAAGGAAGCCGGAGTGCAAATCGTAACAGGAGACACCAAAGTAGTAGCCGCAAATCAATGTGATAAAATATACATCAATACCTCGGGAGTGGGCCCAATCAAGCCACATCATTATCCATACAATCAGCAAATTCCGGTTGAACCAGACCATGCCATCATCATCAACGGATATGTGGGAGATCATGGTATGGCCATTTTTTCTAGCCGTTATCCAGATCAGGTCAATACTCCCATCGTGTCTGACTGTGCTTGTTTAAATGATTTGATTCATACGGTTCTGGAAGCCAAAATTCAGATCAGTTTTATGAGAGATCCTACCCGGGGAGGAGTTGCCGGGGTACTAAATGAAATCGCCCGGTCTAAGCAGGTTGGGATTGAAATCGAAGCCAGCCAAATACCTGTCAGAGATGAAGTTGCCGGTTTGTGCGAATTGGTGGGCTTTGATCCGCTCTACCTGGCAAATGAAGGCAAGTGTATTTTACTTTGTCCGAAAAACCACGCCGATAAAGTTCTGCAAGTCTTGCACAAACACCCACTTGGGAAACAAGCCCAACTGATCGGTCAAACTTCCTCAGAACATCCAGGCAAAGTTGTCATGATCACACCCTATGGTGGCAAAAGATTGCTCGACCCCTTAATTTCAGACCAACTCCCCAGAATTTGCTAAGGAAAAGAGCAAGGCCAGTACACTCTCTATATTACTCTTAATCCTATTCTTACTCCCGATCCAACTCCTACTCCTATCTCCAACTCCTATACCACCCCCTGATCAACCATCGCATTGGCAACCTTCAGGAAACCGGCAACATTCGCCCCTTTCACATAATCCACATAGCCACCATCAAGAGTACCGTACCGTACGCATTGTTCATGTATGTCCTGCATGATGCGATGTAGTTTTTCGTCCACTTCTTCACGTGACCAGTTCTAGTTCATAGAGTTCTGAGTCATTTCCAATCCTGAAACAGATACCCCACCCGCATTGGCAGCTTTACCAGGGCCATATAGAATTTTATTATCCAGGAAGACTTCAATTGCATCTGGGGTAGAAGGCATGTTTGCACCTTCACTTACACAAATACAACCATTCTCAATAAGTATCTTGGCATCATTACCATCTAACTCATTCTGAGTGGCACATGGTAAAGCAATATCACAAGGCACCTCCCAAGGTCGCTTACCCTTATGGAACTCAACGCCAAATTCAAGAGCATAGGGCTGAACGATGTCGTTGTTGGTAGCACGCAATTCAAGCATGTAATCAATTTTCTCACCAGAAATTCCGGCCGGATCATAGACATAACCATCAGGACCGGACAATGTAACTACTTTACCACCAAGCTCAGTGGCCTTCAACACAGCTCCCCATGCAACATTTCCAAAACCTGAAACACAAACCGTCTTTCCTTCGAAACTTTCACCTCGGGTTTTAAGCATTTCATTGGCAAAATATACATTACCAAATCCAGTGGCTTCAGGCCGAATGAGTGAACCACCCCAGGCCCCGCCTTTTCCAGTTAAAACACCCGTGTTTTCTCTAGCAAGTTTTCGGTACATGCCGTACAAAAAACCAATCTCGCGCCCACCAACACCAATATCACCAGCCGGCACATCCGTTTCAGGACCGATCAGCTTCCACAATTCTAACATGAAAGCCTGGCAATACCTCATTATTTCAGCATCAGATTTCCCCTTGGGATTGAAATCAGAACCACCTTTTGCACCACCCATCGGCAATGTAGTTAGCGAATTCTTGAAAATCTGCTCAAAACCCAGAAACTTAAGAATACTCAGGTTAACACTCGGGTGAAATCTAAGTCCACCTTTATAGGGACCAATGGCATTATTAAATTGTATCCGGTATCCCAGATTGACATTAACTTTACCCTCATCATCTGTCCAAGGCACTTTAAAAGTTAATACCCGATCTGGTTCAATAATGCGTTCTATAATTCCGGCAGAATTAAATTGGGGATATTCATCATAAATCTCCTCAACCGATTCAAGTACTTCTCTTACAGCTTGAAGGTATTCCTGCTCACCAGGGTGCTTCTTTTCAAGCTCAATCATTATTTTTTCGACATTCATTACTGCGTCTTTTAGATAACTTAAAGGTTAATTCTAGATCCCACGATCATTGCAAAAAATGTAAATCAAAAGTAGATGGTCTGTGTTGAGATTTCCAAATACTTTTATCACTAATATTCATGATTTTACTCAGTATTAATCAGACATAACTAGTTAATCATCAGGTAAATTATTATCACCTACCGGATAAACTGTATGCTCCGGTTTCAGTACAGTGCCAGTATTTTTACGCCCATCGATCTTCACAATCAGGTTCTCATTAAAACGGATGTGTCGCAGATACTGATTTTCACTCTGAGCAGGTATCTTATCCAGGTAGCTTACATCATAAAATCCATCCTTGATGTATGGGTTAATGGTAAAATATCCTACTCTGAAAGAAGTCAGATTTTGAAAAAAATGAGTACCCTGTGAGGGATCAATTCGATAATCAGGAAGACCCGATTCAACAATCAAACGAGCTGCCGATATTTGGGGCCATTTGACGGGGATTCCTAGCCAGGGATCACTCGATCCCCAACGACCAGGACCAACAAGAATATAATTGCGCTTATCCCTGATCATTTCTTCATTCAGCTGTTCAACTGCCAAGGCAATAGACTGGCTGTCGGCGGCCCTAAAACAATCAGGTTTCACATACACAAAATCACATATGCCGTGAATTAAGCCATTACCCAGAGCAGAATGAGAAAGTATAATGGTTTGCTCCTGAGAAACTGATTCCAAATCGACCTGAGCATCATCAGTTGTTTCTACAATGGGTCGAATTTGTAAAAAGTTGAAGATCTTAGGTGTTCCTTTGGGCACATCCAGATTAAATGCAAACTCAATTTCAATCGGATTATTCATTTCCTGCTCGCCAGTTTTGAGTAAGGTTTGAACAATCTCAGCCAATGGATACCTATCGTGTTTCAAAATAGAATTGAAAGTAACAACCTTTTTCCCCTGGCCATTAAAGCTATCTCGTATTACCTGATTATCAAAATCATAACTGGAAGCCACATAGCGTAAGGCTCCGTCGGATTCAGCTTCTTTGATACGAAGTTTTTTTATATTAACACCATCATCGACAGACGCCCTGAAGCTGTCATTCATGAGATCCAAAGCATAAAACTCTTTCTGAGTCTCACGTAGAGATGATTCTGCAGAAGACAGTTGCAAGACCTTCTTTGGGTAACTCGGTGAAAAACGTAATCCTGTTCCGCCCTCAACAATCATACGTCCTAAACCAAAGGCGATCTTGGTAATTCCATCACTACTTTTCTCCTGACCAATCGGATAAAAATTCACAGACCGCGCCACTCCCGATAGTGTAGGATAAAACAAATTGCCGTATCGTGTGCCACAGACTTCCTGTAAAATAATGGCCATCCGCTCAGTATCAATCAAGTTATGAGTGGCTGCCATATAAGCCTTTGAGCTCTTAAAATAGACCGATGCATAAACTGATTTAATGGCATCAGTCAACATCATCATCATTCGTTTCTTATCTGATTCGCTTTTTGGAATCATGAAGGTACTGTAAATACCTGCAAATGGCTGATAATGTGAATCTTCAAGTAATGATGAGGAACGAATTGCAATTGGCCCCCGCACCACTCGTACAAAGGCCTCCAAATCTTCATAAATTCGAACAGGTAAAGTAGCATTTGCAAAGACTTGCAAAATTTGCTCATCACTTAATTTGGAAGTAGATACCCGCCACAGGTTGTTCAGATCCATGAATTCCTCAAAAATCTCTGTGGATAACACCACAGTTCTGGGTATAGTAATCAATATCCCATCCCACCTGTTTATCAACCTATTACGCTTTATAAAAGAATCAATAAATGCCAATCCCCTGGCTTTGCCACCCAATGAACCCTCTCCTATCCGTGAGAATAGCATGTACTCATCAAAACGCTCTTTATCGAATTTTGAGATCACGCCTCGGGCTTTTGCCATCCGGTAGGAAGAAATTACCCGATAGATATAATTACGTGTGGCATCCACCCCACCAAACTCCTCGAGTTTTTTATATTTCAAATGGGCAGCAATCTGGAAAAAAGCCCGGGCATTCAGCCATTTTGATATGTCGTTGTTATTGAAATGATGTTTTAGAGAGTGTTCTGGTACTTTTAGAATGGCACGTTGTAACTCTCTTAGATTTGAGGCTCGGCCAATTTCTTCATGGGTCACCTTGTCTCTGAATATGAAATCACCAAACGCCATATTCTGAACCATGAACCGCTTGAGCTCATTCTCAAGGGTTTTAGAATACTTGTGAATGAAAGCCACCTTGATTTTTTGTGCCTTGGCCTGGTTCGCCAATTCTGACGACTGCAACAGGAAGGGTATCAGGGGATGCTTTTTTCTGACCTTTTCGCAAAACCGAAAGCCAGCCTCTTTGTCTTTTTTCCCATCCCGTTTATACGATATGTCAGAAATAATTCCCAGCAAAGACTCCTGGTTCTGTTCGTAATACGATACTGCCTGCTCGTAATCCGTGGCCAGAAGAATTTTCGGTCGACCCCGCATTCGCAACATCTTCTTATGCTCATTAAGCCCCTCTAACATGAACGATTTTGATTGCTTGAAAACGATCTTATAGATGTTGGGGAGATATGATGAGTAGTAGCGAATCGAGTCTTCAACCAGCAAGATGGTTTGCACACCGACTTCATGAACATCATGCTCCATATTCATCCGGTCTTCGATCAATTTAATAATGGCCAATAACAAATCAGCCTGACCCAACCAGGAGAAGACGTAATCGATGGCACTCAGATCTTCATTCTCAAGCTTCATAGAGACTTCACGTGAGAAATGGGTCAGTACCACAATCGGAACTGCAGGATAATCAACCTTTATTCTTTTTGATACTTCAAAAGCATCCAGGTCGCCGACACTAAGCATTGAAATGACCAGGTCTATATGCTCAGCGGCTAATTTGTGCAGTGCTTCAGCTCCGTTATGTGCATGGATAAAAACAGGGGGATAACGCAAACTCAGCGACACATATTCATTGAAAATCTGCTCATCAATGCGGCCATCTTCCTCTAACATAAAAAAATCATAATGACTACAGATGATCAGTACCCTATAGATTCTTTTCTGCATCAGGTTACTGAATTCAGCTTCACTGAATTCAAACCGATCTGGACCGGCAAGAGCCTTCCTTTTTTGATTTTCACGCATAAATCATTCTTACCTAAACTTAGCTATGCAGGTTTCGTGGTTCTAATTAAAGCCTTCCGCTTTTTGCCATCCATCACGATCTCCAGTGCCTGATCAAAGCGTACATGTGAAAAATAGGTGGTGTCAGTAATTAGCTTTTGTTGCTTTAGAAGATCATAGTTGATAAAATTCTTGCCGCCCTCATGAATCGAGAAATAACCAACATTCATCGATGTTACATTGTGAAAAAAATGAGATCCTAGTGAGGCATCCAATGGAAATCCCTCAAGTTCAGTTTCAACAATCACCCGGGCTTTTGAGATCTGCGGCCATGAAACTGGAATACCGATAAAAGGATCACGGGTACCCCATCGTCCTGGACCTATGAGTATAAAATTATCTCCCTTGCTTCGCATCATATCGTTGAGTGCCATCACTTCAGCAGCCATTTCCTTTGTTTTCAGCTTATTGAAACGATCTGGATGCACATAGATAACATCACGAACACTATCAATTATTCCATTGCCCAGGCTCTTTTCTGCATACAATAGCGTATTCTCAGGCTCAACATCATCCAGTTTTACCTTATAATGGTCTTCATTCCCAACCATGGGTTTAATCTGAAGTAAATAAAATGAGGCCCGGAATTTTGAATCCTTGTCCAGGTCAATCGCATATTCGATCTCAACGGGGGTGCCAATGGCCTCCTGTACTACATCCAGTAAAACTTCAATCGTTTTTGCCAGTGGGGTATAACCATATTGCAGGATATCAGCAAAATTGAGAATTCTGGGCCCTTGAGCATGCAAACCAGGTGTAATAACATCATTATTCGGATCGTAGACAGAAGCCAGGTGGGTCAGGGTACCATGTTTCTCAGCTTCAGAAATCGGAAGTTCAATAATGCCTTCATCTTCCCCTTCTACCAGGTTCAAGTTGCTTTGCGACAAATCTGCTGCATAATACTTGACCTGAGAAGCTTTGAACTGGTCTTTTTCTGTTGAGTTTTGAATAGTGGGATACTTGGGTGAAAACCGCCAGGCTTTTTCGCCCTCAACTACATAGCGCCCCAAGCCCAAAGCAACAACAGCCAATCCATCTTGTGGTTCCATATGTGCAACCGGATAATAATTGTAGGATTGAGCAGTTCCACTGATGTGTGGATAATAATAATCATCATAGTAGTTACCAACCAATTCCTGTATGATGACGGCCATCTTCTCTTCCTCAACTTTATAATGGACAGCTTCAAAATAGGTTCTAGCCTCAGTTGAAAAGATAGAGGCATACACCATCTTGATGGCATCCTGTAGTTGCCGGTATCGAACGTTAAAGTCAGGATCTGAGTTCGGCAAAAAGTAGGTCTCAAAAATTCCGGCAAAAGGATGAAGCAAAGAATCTTCAAAAATACTTGAAGAACGTATGGCCAGAGGCTTGTTAATTAATCGAATAAAAGTTTTAAGCTTCTTCTTTAACTCAAAGGAGAGTTCACCCTGTATGAAATGCTGACGTATTTCACGGTAATTGTCCAAATCCATTACACGGGTGAGCAAGTCGTTTCGTTCCATGAACAACTGAAACTCATCGGTTCCTATAATCGCCGTTCTGGGTGTCTTAATGACCATCTCGGGAACGATTTCGGAAAAATCAAGGTTATTAATGACGGTATTGATAAAAGCTAAACCGCGTCCCTTCCCACCTAATGAGCCAGTACCAAATGAAACAATGTTGCGCCAATCGAGGATAGCAGATTCATCAAAATTTATGACTTTACCCTTATCCTTATCGATCCGGTAATTCTCAATGACAGTCAGGATATATTCGCGCAGTTCTTTAGGGGTATCAAAATCCGAGGCCTGAATGGGATTTATAATTTTTGCCAGATGGATTTCTCCACGAGCCATTAACCACAACGAGAAATGGTTCTTTAATGCATGATATAGGATGGATTCGTCAGGTATGGTCCGAAGTTGCTTTTCAAAATCCTTCATCGATCTGGCCACAGCAATCTTTCGTCCTTCATTGTCCCGGTATATAAAATGTCCGTACCCCAATGAATACGTGATGAAAGTCTTCAGATCCTGAAGCAGGGTTTCTGAGTTCTTATTCATAAAGGTGGCCTTCAAATCAATAGCGGCTGATTCAAATCGAGAATCTGACGACTGCAGGATAGTAGGTAATTCTGATCTATGAGAATGCACATACTTTAGGAAACTCACACCGGCAGTCTCATCGGTCTTACCTCCCCGGCCAAACTTGACATCTGAAATTACGCAAGCCAGATAATCCTGGTAACGCATGAAATATGAAATGGCTTCTTCGTAATTCGTTGCGAGTACAATCTTTGTGCGCGCCCTCATTCTCGATATCTTCTCTAATTCATTGGTATTTGCCTCGGCAATTAACTCCTGTGTTTGCTCAAACACAAGGGTATAAAGCATGGGCAAATATCTTGAATAATACCGGGGCGAATCCTCAACAAGCAGGATTACCCTGACCAATCCCACCTTGGTGTCATTCTCGAGATTCATCTTATCCTCAAGCAGCTTCACCATCGCGAAAAATATCTTTGAATCCCCATTCCACACAAACAACTGGTCAAGTGATGGAATGGCCGCTTCGGGAGATTCAAATAGCCCAACCTTTGAATTGTTATTGAGCAGGAGAAATACTTTTGTATCTGGATGCCTTTTTCGAATTCGTTCACTCAATCGAATTGGATAACGTGTATCCACTCCTGCCATCAGGATAACAAAGTCAAAATCCCGCTCCTTAAGTATCTCCATGGCAGCCTGAGGAGATGTTACCCCTGTAATGCGAGGTAAGGAAGACAGAGACAAGTGATAGATCTCCCCCATTGCCTGCTCAAAAAACCGGTCTTCGTTCTCCAGGATATAGGTGTCATAAAGAGTGGCGACAAGTAGAATCTCACTGACCTTGTACTTCATTAGGTCATGAAAAATATTCTTATCTGCGGTTTGTTTGTTAAGAAATCGCTGAAGCAATTGCCTGCTATCTTTGAAAGATTCTTTATAGACAATTTTACGGTATTGATAATCAGTATTGGTAGCAGGCTCTTTAACAGCAGTACTCCCCAGGGCCGAATTCAAGAAGCCAGTAATCAGACTGGCAATATTGGTAATCAGATTCCTTTCTTCAGTTAAGAATGGTCCCTCATCGGCATCCGGAAAGGCTTGTGTATAATACACTTCAACAAAACCATTCTCGCCATCTATTGTAGAAAACTCTTGCCTTTGCACCCATTGTGATTGCTGATACCGCAGACTCATGTATTCCTCACCCTTATAATAGATTCGAGCACAGGTATTCTGTGGGTACTGCCATCCACGGGGTAAAAGCAGGGCAATCTGACGCAAGGTGTCGTCAACAGGTTTGGCCTCAGCAATCAATGCTGCAGTCCGGTTAATGGTCATCAACTCTTTAACCCGTTCTGTGTGCTCAGCAAGCAACATCTCAATATCCGCTAGACTGGGCTTTCGCTTTTCCATAATCATTCTTGAACAACCACTAAAGTAAGCAAAATTGGTCACAGGCTGTGACAAAAAAAAAGCTGCATCGAAACGAAGCAGCTTTTCTAAGTCACATATCCTAATGGTTATTTTACTTCCCAGGTTGCTCCTGATTTGAGTACGTCCATGATAGATTTATTCTTACTTGTCGCCTGAATCTCTTCAATCTGACGTTCAACAGAGCTGTCATAGGTCTTTTCCTTATAATCACGAATAACGCCCAAGGCCACAGGAAAGTCAGGATACTCCATATTGGCCAGGATTACGTGAATCCCAGCAAAACGATTGTTTGCGTTGTGTACCAACAGGTCTTTTTCTGTGATTCCGTCTTTCCCCAATTGCACAACCTGCAGTTCATTATTCCTCAAGATCAGCCCTTTATCAGAGTTCTTGCCATATATCATGGGTTTATCCTGTTCCAGGACAATAACCCGATCATCTCTGAATTGACGGTCGGTTACATCCCCCCATACCCGGTCATTGAAAATCACACAGTTTTGCAATACCTCAACCACAGATGTGCCTTTGTGCTGGGCCGCATCAACAAATATTTGTGTGGATAATTTTGGAAGATTATCAATTGACCTGGCAAAGAAAGTACCTCTTGAACCTATGGTGAGGGCACCGGGACGGAATGGTCTCTCAATCGTTCCAAACGGAGAGGTTTTGGTTACTGTGCCATACTTTGAAGTTGGTGAATATTGTCCTTTGGTCAGCCCATAAATCTGATTGTTAAATAAAATCAGATTGATGTCAATATTGCGTCTAACCGCATGTATAAAATGGTTTCCACCAATGGCCAGTGAATCACCGTCTCCAGTGATTACCCAAACGCTCAAATTGGGATTGGCAGTTTTAACACCGCTTGCAATAGCCGCAGCACGCCCGTGAATTCCATGAAAACCATAGGTATTCATGTAATAAGGAAAGCGTGAAGAACAACCGATTCCAGAAATAAAGGCGAAATCTTTATGCTCCACCCCCAGTTGAGGTAAGGCTTTTTGAATAGAATTGAGAATAGCATGGTCACCACAACCGGCACACCACCTGACCATCTGGTCGCTTTTAAAATCTGCTGGAGTAAGTTCTTTTATTTCCATTGTTCGGTCTCCTACAGGTTCTTCAAGATAGCTTCTTTCAATTCTTGAACGATGAAAGGAAGCCCTTGTACTTTGTTATATTGTAAATAATTATGTTCAGGAAAATTCATTCTCAGGTAATGGGCGAATTGTCCGAGATTAAGTTCACACACCAAGTGTTTCTTATATTTGCCCAATACCTCCGCAGTATTTTTAGGAAATGGTTTGATGTAGTTGAAATGCACGAGTGCCACCTTGTGACCCTCACGCTGTATTTCGCTAATGGCAGTCACGAGATGGCCATAGGTACCACCCCATCCAATAACTAGCAAATCAGCATCCTGATCTCCAAGAACCTCCAAATTAGGGATCATTTCTACTACGCGATTCACTTTCTCCTCCCGGATACCTACCATGAGTTCATGGTTTTCAGGTACGTACGACACATTTCCTGTTCCAGCCATTTTCTCTAATCCACCGACACGGTGTTCGAGACCTTCCACTCCAGGGAATGCCCATTCACGCGTCAAGGTGTGATCGTCACGGTTGTAGGGAAGCCAATTAGCGTCAATGGATTTGGGCAAAGGTGGTGTAATGCTGGCATAATTATCCAGATCAGGAATACGCCAGGGTTCTGAACCGTTCGCCAAAAAACCATCAGTTAACAAAATGACCGGAGTCATTCGCTCTACTGCAATCTTGCAGGCCAAGTAGGCATAATCAAAGCAATTAGAAGGCGTTGATGCGGCTAAAACAACCACAGGACTTTCACCGTTCCGTCCGTACAATGCTTGCATCAGGTCAGATTGTTCTGTTTTGGTGGGCAAACCGGTTGAAGGGCCCCCACGTTGTACATTAACAATCACTAATGGTAGTTCAGTCATTACTGCGAGACCGATGGCCTCAGATTTCAGGGCTAAACCCGGACCTGAGGTGGTTGTAATAGCTAACGAACCAGCAAAGCTCGCTCCAATGGCCGTACAGATACCCGCAATCTCATCCTCGGCCTGAAATGATTTTACACCTAAATCTTTACGGGCCGATATATCCTCTAGAATCCCAGTTGCGGGTGTAATGGGATACGAACCAAGAAAGAGTTCTAAACCTGCTTTTTCAGCGGCTGCGACAGCGCCCCACGCCACAGCGGTATTTCCATTCAAACTCCTGTACAATCCAGGCTCAATTTCGGCTGGTCGTACTTTGAAAGAAACGGTCAAAGCCTGAATATTCTCGGCATAGTTGTAACCCGCGTGCAGGACCATGGTATTCGCCTCGATCAAAATGGGTTTTTTGGCGAATTTCTTGTTAAAGAAATCAATAGCATGCTGAAGGGGACGATCGTATAACCAACTCACAATCCCCAGAGCAAACATATTCTTACTTCTAAGAATAGACTTTTGATCCAAGCCAATGTCCTTAAGAGTCTCACGGGTCATGCTCGAAATGGGTGCAGCGATTATTTGAATCCCATCCAGCGGTTCCTCTTTAAAAGGATCCTTCTGGTAGCCTGCCTTCTTGATGTTTTTCTCATCAAAAGCATCACGGTCACAGATCAAAATACCATCTGGTTTGATCCACCGGAAATTGGCTTTGAGAGCAGCCGGGTTCATGGCCACGAGAACATCGCAGTAATCACCCGGAGTATTCACTTCGGTGTGTCCAAAATGAACCTGAAACCCTGAAACACCTCCAACTGTTCCCTGCGGAGCTCGAATCTCAGCAGGATAATCCGGGAAGGTAGATACATCATTTCCGAACAGGGCGGACGTATCTGAAAACAAGGTGCCCGTTAATTGCATTCCGTCTCCGGAGTCTCCCGAAAATCGGATGGCCACTTCTTCAATTTCAATGACCTTTGCTTGTTTGCTCATAGTGTTAGCAATCTTGTACTAAATTTTTATATTCCCAAAAAGCACGGGCTATAATCGGTTCCGTTTGGATGTCCGTCTATAGCCCAATCTGATTCCTTTATTCTTTTAAACAAAATTATATAGATTTATTCCAGCCAAACAACCATGTTTGTCATTTTTTATCAAAAAAGTTGCCGACAGTAAAACCTTATCAATCTGCTATTTATATTAGTACATCTAGATTTCTGCATAATTTGGAAAAGATCTAAATGATTATTCGTGAATAATTATGGATTACTTTTGCTTGAACATAAAGTTAACCAGACTATGGCGCTGATAAAAACTGTGCGGGGATTGAGCCCGAAATTTGGAGAAAACTGCTACCTGGCAGAGACGGCTACCATAGTCGGAGATGTGGTTATGGGTGATGACTGCAGCATATGGTATAATGCAGTGCTTCGTGGTGATGTCAATTGGATAAAAATTGGTAACAAAGTGAATATTCAGGATGGAGCTGTTTTACACACACTCTATCAAAAATCAGTAATTGAAATTGGTGATTCAGTGTCCATCGGTCATAACGCAGTAATACATGGAGCTAAAATTGGCAATCGGGTACTGATCGGAATTGGAGCCATTGTTCTTGACCATGTAGTCATAGGGGAAAATTCGATAATCGCAGCAGGCGCACTGGTGAAAGATTCGACACGTGTTGAACCGAATAGCATTTATGCAGGAGTTCCAGCAAAAAAAATTAAAGAGATCGATCCCGAACAGACCAGAGAAATGATCGATAAAATTGCGAACAATTACCTGTTCTATGCCTCGTGGTACACCGAATAATGTTGAGCCAGTTAGAATAATTACGTAATTTATATAGTAATTAATTACGTAATTTACTCATCAACTCCGCCGCCAGGTTATTTAAGATAACCTGGTTCCCAGTTGAATAAAAATCATACTGGGGTTTCAGCTTAGACTCGTTCAGCAATTCGTGCTGTTTTGCAACTCGTTCAACCTGTCGGGCGACTGCTGGTGCCGGGTCTATTATATTGATGTTCGCCGGAAGAAATGACTTGAGACTGGGGATCAGAAACGGATAATGGGTGCACCCGAGAACCAACTGGTCGATCCCTTGTTCGACCATAGGGCACACATATTTTTTCAAAAGTTCTTTGGCCGTTTCAGATTTGGCTTGTCCATCCTCGACCAATTCAACTAATCCATTTCCAATGGCAATCATTACCTCCACATGATCGGCAAAACGGTTTTTAGTTTGCTTGAAATGGTCAGCTTCAAAGGTGTTAGCCGTAGCTAAAACACCGATCCGCCCAGATTTTGATTTTGCAGCAGCGGGCTTGACTGCTGGTTCCATGCCTACAAAAGGACAATCAAAATGCTCTCGTAAATACTGAATCGCAATGCCTGTGGCAGTATTGCATGCGACGACAATGAGCTTGGCACCTTTAGCCAACAAGAATCGGGTGTTCTCAACTGAAAAGTTAATGATTTCATCACGAGAGCGCTCTCCATAAGGTGCATGTTTTGAATCGGCCAGGTAAATTACTGATTCTGCAGGCAAGGTCTGAATTAAATACTTCCAAACCGTTAACCCACCCACACCTGAATCAAAAACGCCAATCTGTTGAGATGAAGCCATAAAAAAATCCTTGCTGAAAGATACAACAAGGATTCTTAAATATCTGCTATCTCAGCTATTGGATGCCCAGTTTCTTTTTAACTGATTCCAATAAATTGAGTGAATCTTCAGGGAAATAAACTACTGCTCCGGTTCCGGTGTCCAACACGTAAGTAAATCCTTCTTCTTGAGCAACTTCCTTTATAGCATTCTGCGCTTTTTCAATTATTGGCTGGAAAAGCTCTTGCTGGAAAGTCTGCAATTCCTGATCTGCTGCGTTATTGAAAGCTTGAATCTTTTGATCTAAATCACGCAAGACAGATTCCTTAGTTTGACGAATTAATTCAGACAATGAATCCCGCTGACGTAAAAAATCTTCGTATTGATTATTGAATTCAACAGTTAATTCTTCAGACTGTCTCAGAAACTCCTGACGTTTTTCTTCTAATTGGGCCAAGGCGCTATCTCTTTCAGGCATCAACATCAACAACTCATTTGAGTTAATGTGGCCAATTTTCTGCTGCGCTTGTCCGTCATACTCTGATCCTGTCAATAGTAATATTGAGGCGAACAGGATCAAAAATACTTTCTTCATTTGGATACTTTTTTAATTTTCGTTAGGTCAGAACTAACTCTTTTTGTGCTAATTATGTAAAGGGCTACAAATATAGAAATTAATTCTGAATTCCCATCTTTTCCAATACGTCGTCGCTTTTATCCCAACGAGGATTGGTGTAAAGCATGGTTGGGCCAGAGGCGGAATCGAAAATAATGGCATATCCACCTTCTTCAGCAACTTCTTTAATGGCATTAAAGACTTGATCCTGGATGGGCTTCACCAATTCCTGTCTTTTCTTATACAAATCACCCTCAGGAGCAAAATATTTCTTTTGCTGATCTTTGACCTGTTGCTCGCGGCTGATAATTTCCTCTTCACGCTTGGTTCGCATATCTTCGGTTAATAAAACACGTTCAGCCTGATAATTCTTGTAGAGTTTCTCCACTTCTGCCATTCCGGCTTCAACCTCTTTTTGCCAGTCACCTGATAGTTTATCAAGTTGGTTCTGTGCAGCCTCATAGGCCGGTATTCGGCCCAATATATAATCAGTATCTACAAAGGCGAATTTTTGCCCAAAGCTCATACTCACTCCGAGTACCACTACCGCTAATGTTAATATTGTACGTTTCATATCGTTATTTTTTAATCATGTAAAACAAAAACCATTCCAACCTTTCTTCCAAATATGCTGGGGGTCATTTAGCCATCTAACCTTACAACTGCGGACCCAGCACAAAGTGAAACTGACTACCGCCCTGTCCTGGGTTATGCGGCAGCTCATCAAATCCATAACCCCAATCAACACCCATCATCCCAAACATGGGCAGGAAAATCCGTACACCAACTCCGGCCGACCTCACCATATTAAAGGGATTGAAATCCTTAAATTCATACCATGCATTACCCGCCTCGAGGAAAGTCAGGGCAAATAGAGTGGCATTCGGATTCAATGAAATCGGGAATCTCAATTCCATAGTAAATTTGTTATACAGGTTGGCTCCTTTATCTGGAGTTATAGAACCATTTGCATATCCCCTTAGTGCCACCACATCTCGACCATAATAGCTATAACCCATCATGCCGTCACCACCAACCTCAAATCCTTCAAACGGAGAGCGGGCAAACTCATTATAGAAGCCAAGAAAACCGAATTCTGCCTTGGTTGCCAACACGAAATCTAAGTCCTGATCACCTGCTGGGATCGTCCACAACTTGGTATACCAGCTTGATTTAAAAGTCCATTTATGGTATTCTATCCACCTGTAGCGATCCACCTCAGACATCTGACTGTAGTCTTTCTTATTAAGCAAAGAATAGGGAGGCGTAATTTGTAATCCAACTTGAAAATTCGATCCTCTTCTAGGATAGATGATCTGGTCGGTTGAATTCCGGCCAAAAGTTGTTGTAAAACTGAAGTTATTGCTTATCCCATTTTTAATCACAAAGTATGACCAGTCCTCCAGCTTGTATCGTTGGAAAGACAACTGGTTGAACAAAGTGAAGAAATCATCGGGCCACGAAAGTCGCCTACCCAATCCGATGGAAGCACCGGTTATCTGCATGGCCTGTCTTGAAGGATCCTCGACTTGGCGTCCGTTTGTTTGCACAGTATGGTAAAGTGAAACCGATAAAGAATTCGGTTTCCGTCCACCTAACCAGGGTTCCACAAAAGATGCGCTGTATGCCTGATAATACTTCCCATTTGATTGAGCCCGCAAACTGAGATTCTGCCCATCACCCGAAGGTAGTGGTCGCCAGGCATTCTTATTAAAGAGGTTTCGCGCTGAAAAATTCCCAAATCGCACCCCCAATGTTCCAATTACCATTCCAGCCCCCCAACCGCCTGAAATTTCGATTTGGTCATTGGCTCGCTCGACAACCTGATATTCAATATCAACCGTTCCATTTTCTGCATCTGGTTGCGGGATTGGTCGGATCTGCTCAGGATCAAAGAATCCAAGCTGGGCCAGTTCTCTGACCGAGCGCATCACATCAGACCGATTGAACAAGTCACCTGGTTTCGATCGAATCTCACGACGAATCACATGCTCATTGGTTCGGTCATTACCCGTGATAACAATGTTATTAATACGGGCTTGTGGTCCCTCATATATACTGATCTCGAGGTCAATCGAGTCCCCTTCAACATTGACTTCTTTTGGAGTGGCAGAATAGAACAAATACCCGTTATCCACATAGAGGTTATTAACCGCATCAGGAGCAATCTCTAACCTTTCATCCAATAACGACTGATCAAAGATGTCTCCCTTTTCAATTTTCAAAGCCGTACTTAGCAGATCAGATGGATACTTTGTATTACCTGTCCAGTTAATATTCCTGAAAAAATATTGTATGCCTTCTTTAATTTGAATAGCTAATCCAACAGTACCATCCTCATTCCAGTATAATGAGTCATTCTGAATGGCTGCATCACGATATCCGAGTGAATTGTATTTGACCAAAACATTCTCGAGGTCGTCTTCCAGATTGGTTTCAATATACTTCGAGGTTTTAAATATGTTATACCAGGTTTTCTGTTTAGTCTCTTTCATTGCGCGTCTGAGCTGGGCATCAGTTAATACCTCATTTCCGACGAAAACGATCTCTCTGATTTTCACGCGCTCATTTTTCTCTACCTGAATATCGAGTACAGTCGAATTTTGCATCACTGTATCAGGCTTTTGAACGATGGTCACACCGGTTTTAAGGTAGCCTTTAGCAACAAAATGATCTATAATGATTCGTTCTGTACGACTCAATAAATTTGATGTAACCTGCGATCCCCTAATCAGGTTTACTTTTTCACGTATATCATCAGCCTCTGTTTTATTAACTCCAGAAAAAGAGAAACGCGATAGCCGTGGCTGCTCCTGCAAATAGATATCCAGAAAAACCTTGTCTTCAATAATTCTGGTTATGGTTATCTCAATATCTGAAAACAAACCCTGAGACCAAAGTTTTTCCATGGCTTCGGTGATCTTGGTTCCTGGAATGTCGATTACATCCCCAACGGTCAGACCTGAAACGTGAGCCAGTACACTTTTTGTTAGGTATTTGACTCCTGATACAGTGAGGCCACCGATCTCATATTGCTTGGCGTTGGAATAATTTATGACCTTCTTACCGCCTTGCTGACCCAGCAATGTCACTGGGTTTAACACTAATACAGCTATACAAATAGCGTAAATAACTTTTCTCATTCCTGGTCTTACTTGCTTAAAAGTTGTTCGCTGATTCTACCAAACCTTCTCTCTCTACATTGATAATCATATAAGGCCTCATAGTAATCTTCCTTGCGAAAATCAGGCCAAAGTTTATTTGTAAAATACAGCTCGGAGTATGCGATCTGATACAATAAAAAATTACTGATACGAATTTCACCACTCGTGCGAATCAGCAGTTCAGGATCGGGTGTTGTTCCCGTCTCCAGATAGGGTTTTATGTTCTCTTCGTTAATGTCTTCAATGGCCACCTTACCCGTATGGGCATCCATGGCTACCTTCTTGATGGCCTTTACCAATTCCCAGCGGGCACTATATGACAAGGCCAGAATTAGCCGAAGGCCAGTATTTTGACTGGTTTTTTCAGTCAAGTCGCGGATCTCGGCCTGTGTACTTTTAGGTAACTTTTGAATATCCCCAATGGTAGTGACCCTTACATTCTCTTTAATTAATTTCTTGGTCTCCTTCCGGATGGTAGAGACCAGCAAGCCCATCAAGGCATTGACTTCTTCCAGTGGCCGATTCCAGTTTTCAGTCGAAAAGGCATATAAGGTCAAGTATTCAATACCCAACTCACCGGATGCCTCCACGACTTCACGAACGGGGGTAACCCCATTCTGGTGACCGATTATTCGAGCAACACCTTTTTTTCGGGCCCAACGGCCATTGCCATCCATGATTATGGCAACATGCTTTGGTAATCTCTTCAGGTTCAGTTTTTCTTTCAGGCTCATTTCTTCTTTTTCCGTTGATTGTCGTAATACGGACAATCCTTGCACCTAGGCTTAAAATTATAATGGGCAGTCAAACCTACAAAACTATACCAATTACTTGGATTCTTATCTGTGTTCGTAATGCTTACCGGATAATTTATATCTGATGTTTTCCTCAGATGCCATTCAAACGCCAGTCCAATGCTTTCAGATACCTGATATTTCACCCCGGTAACGAAGGGTAGCGAAATATTTGGCTGAAGATTCACACCCACTCCAGGGGTGCTAAAATCCTTAAAAAAGGCCCCAATCCCGGCTGCAATGAAAGTAGTGACTTTTTGCGTTTCCTTTTCGGGATCGAATGGCAAAAAATTAAACTCGAAAAGAGTATGCACATCCAGCGGATCCGCAAGTGGAGAAACACCATAATTTGCACCAACTCTGAAAGCATATCTTTTATTCAGGTTGTATCGATAAAATGCGCCAAATGCAGGTGCAAGGGATACCAGTTCAGGTACTGGTAAGATGGTTTGCTGATGCTCCTCACTCATTCCACCAAAAACACCCAAATCAGAACTCTCCTGAGCAAACATGGCTATCCCACCCATAATCAATCCAACAATGATGGCTATTCTCTTCATTTACTCTGTATAATTGCTAGTTATTCCCTTCTATAATTCTACTACAATAACTAGCAATCCGCAAATATAGTATAAAATAACGGTTAAAAATCTCAATTCCGCTTATCGAAACCCCACATGAGTTTTGTTCGCAGGGTGTTGTAAAATCCATGGTCTTGCAAACGGAGGGTTTTCACTGTGAAAGGGGCCAGTATAATCTTTAGCTCTAGTCCAGATTCAACTACCACTGATCTGGAATCCAAAGACACCAAAACATGACCGGATCTTCCTTCCATTTTCAGGCTAAGTACCATCCGATCGGGATAGACAATTGGCCGAACAGCCAGATTATGTGGTGCAATAGGAGCCAGAATGAAATCCCCTGCCCCAGGAACAACCAATGGGCCTCCCACACTCAGTGAATATGCAGTCGATCCGGTAGGTGTCGATACAATCAATCCATCAGCCCAATAGGTGTTTAAATACTCACCATCTAAAAAGGCCTGAATCTTTATCATCGACGAGTCATCTCGCTTGTGAACCGTAAGTTCGTTCAAGGCAAAATTGAAGTCACCAAATAACTCCTGATCCGTAATTAATTGAATTAGCGTACGATCCTCAATATCATATAGCCCATGTATGATTGAATCAATTGCCTTTATGATTTCCTCTTGCGCAATATCAGCTAGAAAGCCTAGTCTTCCTGCATTAATTCCAGCTACCGGGATTTCTAGGTCGCGGACGAAAGTGACAGCTTCAAGATAAGTTCCATCGCCTCCAACACTCAACATAACATCAGCGTGTTGAGGAATCTCAGCCGGGGTTGAAAAACAACCCGCAACACGTATTGTTTCATCCAAAGCTTGTTCAACAAAATCAAAGTAGGGCCTGAACATGAACACCTCAGCCCCCTGGGATTCAAGCCGAGCCAATAAAGACCTGAAATGCAAACGAAAAGATTCTTTAAAAGTCCGACCAAATATCAGAACAGTAGTGTGAGTGGGGTCAAAAGTGCTTTTCATGTCAGGTATTTAAGTAGCGCATGAACTCTTCATAGCGGCTCCGATACAGATCATCTAGCTCCTCGTCTTCAAGATAAGTGGCATGTATGGCATACCCATAGCGTTCAAAAGAGCGAAGAATGCTGGTAACATCCTGGGTGTTTACTTTCAGACTTACCTCAAGCTGCATCGAATCAGGTGGTGAAACGGCTGATAAACTCAACAGCTTAGCGTTGTTCTCTTCGATTAACCGTCCAATTTCTGTGATGCTGTAATCATGAGAAGTCATAGACAATATTATAATTGCACCTGGTTGATCAGCAGCAATGAATCGTGCAAAATGTTTTACCAGATCGCGAAGAACGATAGAGCCCAGATACACTTTATCCTGATTCAATACCGGAATAATGGTCAGGTTGAGCCGGTGAACTAAGTCAACCACTTCGTAAAAATGCTGCTGTTCGAGTACAAAAGGACTAAATAGTGATAAATGGTGGCTACCTAATGCCGCGTCAGGATCGTCAAGTGCATAAATATCAGAATCTGAAACGAGTCCTAAGAAATCGGTATTGTTCACAACCGGAAGGTGTGAAACACGAAAATTCTCCATCCATGTCAGGGTTTGTGCCCCGGTATCGGAGGTTTTTACAACTGGTATTACTTCTGAAATGAGATCTTTGGCCAGCATAATGCAGATTAATAATATCTGTACCTTTGTAAAGGTAATCTATTAGCAGAAAATCATGACTCGCTTAAGTGTAAATATAAATAAAATTGCTACACTCCGGAATGCCCGTGGCGGCAATATACCAAATGTATTTCAGGCTGCCGTTGAATGTCAGGAATTTGGGGCTGAAGGTATTACAGTACATCCCCGTCCTGATGAACGACACATTCGCTATCAGGATGTATGGGACATCAAACCAATTATCACCACCGAGTTCAATATTGAAGGCTACCCATCAGAAACCTTCATCGAATTGGTTTTAGCTGCAAAACCTGATCAGGTTACATTGGTACCGGATCCACCAGAAGCCTTAACCTCGAATGCGGGTTGGGATACCATAGGTCATCTTGATTTCTTAAAAGATACGATCCGACGTTTTCATGAGGTTGGCATCAGAACATCCATTTTTATTGACACCGACACAGAAAACATCAAGAACGCTGCCAAAACTGGGACAGATCGTGTAGAATTATATACGGAACCTTATGCCACCGAGTTCTCCCAAAATAAGGAAGCCGCAATAAAACCCTTTCGCCTTGCAGCTGAGAGTGCAAGATCAGTTGGGCTAGGACTGAATGCAGGCCACGATCTCAATCTCAATAATCTAGCCTTCTTTGCTAAAAGTATTCCCGACCTGCTTGAAGTCAGTATTGGACACGCCCTTATCGCTGACGCATTGTACTTCGGATTACATAACACCATCATGATGTACAAAAGACTGCTGACCAAATAAACTACATCATAACAAAGCGCTTAACCAGATTCACAAATTCCTCTGGTCGCTCAGCGTGCAGCCAATGACCTGCCCCGGCAATGGTTTTGATCTGAGCTGACGGAAAGATCTGTCTGATGGCTTGTTCATCCTCGACCTGAATATAATTGGATTCTCCACCTCGAATAAAGAGGGCCGGAAAATGCCGGTATCCCTTGGAATTCAGATCAGCCAGCGACAATCCATCGATGAGGTGTGAAAGATTGTTTAGCAATACGGGCAGGTTCAACCGCCATGAATAGCCCTCTTGTTCTTTCTTATGAAGGTTCTTGAAGAGAAATTGCCGCAAACGCTTATCTGGTAAGTGATGAGCCAGCTCCTCATCAATTTCTTTTAAGGTGCGCAAGGAGTCTAAATCTAGTCCGATCAAACTCTCGATGATGTGCTTGTGGCCATGAACCTGTGCGGGTTCTTGACCTCCACGGATATAGGATAAAGGACTCATGTCGGCAACCAGCAATTTGCTTACCCTTCCTGGGAAATGGGTGGCAAAGAACATGGCAGTTTTACCTCCCATTGAATGGCCAAGTAACATAGCTCGCTCAATCTGAAGGTCATCTAGCAAAACCTTCAGGTCGTCCATCATGTCTGGGTAAGTGTGCTCGTTGACATGGGGGGACTGGCCATGATTACGTTGATCCACCAGGTATACCTCGCTGAATCCTGCCAATTCCCTAGCAATTGATAACCAATTGTGGCCTGAACCATACAGACCATGTAATATTATTATGGGATGACCTGATCCCAGCTTTTGATAATGTAGTTTCATTTTGTTTAAAAATCCTGGTCAACCAGATGTTGCTTGATTAAGCTTACGAGAACCTGGATGCCCACTTCATTCTCACCACCCTGAGGAATGATAAGGTCTGCGTACCTCTTTGAGGGTTCAATAAACTCAAGATGCATGGGCTTGACCGTCTTTTCATACCGATCCAGTACAGCTTTAACAGATCGTCCTCGTTCAATCATATCACGGTATATAACCCTTCCCAGGCGATCGTCTGCATCAGCATCAACATACACCTTGATATCCATGAGCTTGCGAAGACCGGGATCCCCCAGAATGAGAATTCCCTCAACAATGACAATAGGTTTTGGTGTGACTGGAATACTCTCTGATGACCGAATGCAGGTAAGATAACTGTATATGGGTTGCTGAATGGTCTGATCTTGCTTAAGCATCTGGATATGGTCAACTAGGAGAGGCCATTCAATTGAATCGGGATGGTCAAAGTTCAACTGCTGCCGCTGTTCTAGTGGCAAATGTGCATTATCGCAGTAATACGAATCCTGGGGAATCAGGGCAATACTCTCCTCAGGTAAAGCCTGAATGACCTTGTTTACTACAGTAGTTTTTCCAGAACCAGTACCACCGGCAATTCCAACAATAAGCATAAATGATTCCTTATTGGTTAGTTAAACGATGCGTATATTTGCAGCATGATTCGACACATCGTAATGTTCAAATTAAAAGAATTTTCTTCAGACGAAGAAAGAAATCAAGCAGTAGAAGATGTTTTACTGAATTTTAGATCCTTGATCGGAGAAATCCCTCAAATTAGGACTTATGAAGTCGAGGCCGACATAGTACATGGCGACTCATCGTTCGACATTGTTGTGAACAGCCTGTTCGATTCACTTGAAGATCTGAAAGCTTACCAGGCCCATCCTGCTCATCAATATGCAGTACAGCAGAATCGCCAATGGTCAGCCCAAAAGGTAGTCGTTGACTATAAAGAATAAGAGTAAGAATAAGAGTAAGAGTAAGAATAAGAGTAAGAGTAAGAGTAAGAGTAAGAGTAAGAATAAGTATCATGTTGTATCCAATAAAGTTTGAACCTCAGTATCAGTACCGAATTTGGGGTGGGAACAAACTCAAAAATTTACTAAATAAGACAAAGGCCCCCGATAAAACTGGAGAAAGCTGGGAATTATCTGGTGTTCAAGGGGCATTATCAGTGGTTGCCAATGGCTTTCTGGCTGGCAACAGCATTGAAGAAATTTCTGAGGTATACATGGGTGATTTACTCGGTGATTTGGTTTACCACACCTATGGAATAGAGTTTCCCTTGTTAATCAAATTGATAGATGCTAATGACATCCTGTCCATCCAGGTACACCCCGACGATGAACTGTCCAAAACCAGGCACAATGCCTATGGCAAAACAGAAATGTGGCATGTTATCCAGGCAGACCCAGGTTCAACATTGATTTGTGGATTCAATCAGGCCATCACCCGCCAGCAATATCTGGATGCCATGGCCCAAGGGACGATTAAAGAATTCTTGAATGTTGAGCAGGTTGAAGCCGGTGACACCTTTTTTATACCAGCCGGACGTGTTCATGCAACAGGTGCTGGCATTTTATTTGCCGAAATACAACAAACCAGTGATATCACCTACCGCATATTTGATTGGAACCGAATTGATAAGGATGGTAAGCCACGTGAGCTACATACTGATCTGGCTATTGATGCTATCGACTATAGGAATTATTCAGAATATAAGACTGCGTACAATAAAAAAATCAATACAGCCACTGAGCTCGCTAATTGTCCGTATTTCACCACCAATCTCATCCCATTTGACCAGGTAATTGATTTAGACTACCATAATCTAGATTCATTTGTCATATACATTTGTCTTGAAGGGCAATGCGATATCGAATATGGTGCAGAGTCAACAGAATCTTTGAAAAAAGGAGAAACCGTTTTGATTCCAGCTACATTAAAAAACATACGTTTAACTCCCTCTAGAAATACAGAGCTCTTAGAGGTATTTATACCCTCCAGCAAATAGTTCACAAATAAAATTATAGCCAAGCTATCACACAGCAACCTTCAGAAGCATAACACCGACACCATGATCATCAAATCTGCACAATTCGTGATGAGTAACTCCCGGCCAGATAAATGTCCGAAACCCAATCGGGCTGAATATGCCTTTATTGGCCGGTCAAATGTCGGAAAATCTTCGCTCATCAATATGTTGACAGGTAGGAAGGCACTGGCCAAAATATCGGGAAAACCCGGTAAAACACAATTAATCAACCATTTCAACATCAACGACACCTGGTATCTGGTCGATCTCCCTGGCTATGGGTATGCCAAAGTAGGCAAGGAGAAAAGAAGTGCTTGGATTAAATTTGTCATTCAATATATCAAGACCCGTGACAACCTGATGTGCTTATTCATTTTAATTGACACCAGAATCCCTCCTCAGGACATTGATATGGATTTCATTGATCTAATGGGTGAAATGCAGGTGCCTATAAACCTGGTGTTTACAAAAACAGATAAGATGTCGCCCAATCAAATAAACCAGAGCGTTTTGAAATTCAAAACGGAATTATTGAAGACCTGGGAAGAGATGCCATCTTTTTTCATCACCTCAGCAAAATCTGGTGCGGGTAAAGAAGAAATTCTCACTTTCATAGAACAAACGAATGAGACTTATTAAAGAGTGTTAACTTTGTCGAATTATATTCTTGTTTTTCCAAAAAGTCATCATCATGCCACAAAACAGTTCGATAAAAATATTTTCTGGCTCCTCAACCCAATATTTAGCCGAAAAAATTGCCAAACAATATGGAATAAAGCTGGGAGACGTAAGTATTCAACGATTTGCTGATGGCGAATTCCAACCTTGTTTTGAGGAATCTCTCCGCGGTGACTACATATTTATTGTCCAATCAACTTTTGCTCCAGCAGAGAACTTACTTGAATTGCTGTTTCTTGTGGATGCAGCTCGTAGGGCATCAGCCTACAAAGTTGTAGCAGTCATTCCCTATTTCGGATTTGCACGACAAGACCGAAAAGATCGCCCCCGCGTTTCAATTGCTGCAAAGCTCTTGTCGAATCTTTTAGCTACAGCAGGAGTAAGCCGTATCATTACCATGGATTTGCACGCCGATCAAATCCAGGGCTTTTTTGATGTCCCAGTTGATCACCTGTATGCGTCACGCGTATTCATGGATTATATCAAATCACTCAACCTTGAGAATCTGGTCATCGCTTCACCTGATACAGGAGGAACAAAGCGGGCCAACAGCTATTCAAAATACCTTGATACACCGATGGTTATTTGTCACAAATCCAGAAAAGAAGCAAATGTAGTTGGAGAAATGACAATAATCGGTGACGTGCATGGAAAAAATGTGGTATTAGTTGACGATATGATCGATACAGCCGGCACCATCGCGAAGGCCGCTGATCTCATCAAAGACTCTGGCGCCCTGTCTGTCAGATGCTTAGCGACCCATGCTTTGTTCTCAGGGCCAGCATATGAGCGCATTGAGTCATGTGCCTTAGAAGAAGTGGTTGTCACCGATTCAATCCCTTTGAAGAAACAAACACCTAAGATTAAAGTCATTTCAGTTGCTGAGATGTTTGCTGATGTGATTCGACGAGCCTATAATAATGAATCGATTAGCAGTAGTTTCTTATTTTAATTCACTATATTTGCAGCCTTAAATTTTGCCGGTAACACAAGTGTAATGGGGGACCATCATACCCAGTCCGGCCTGTAAGTCATGGTCCTGAGTAGCACATAGTTAAAAATGAAAACATTTGAATTAAAAGGCGTAACCCGTAGTGAAATCGGGAAAAAAGCGACAAAGCAATTACGGAAAAATGAGCACATCCCCTGTGTTTTATATGGTGGTGAAGCTCCCGTTCATTTCTCAGCTCCTGTTAATGATTTCAGGAAATTACTTTACACACCCAATGTCTACCTGATCGATTTGGATATCGACGGCACAACTTGCATGGCCATTATGCAAGACCTGCAATTTCATCCAGTGACTGATGCAGTCTTACACATTGATTTCTTGCGAGTGATTGAAGATCAACCGGTCAGCATCGGGATACCAGTTGTAACAACAGGATTTGCTGAAGGTGTACAAGCTGGTGGTAAGCAAAAAATTGAGATGCGTCGCTTACGCGTCAAAGCCTTAGCTAAAGATCTGCCTGACGAACTAACCATTGATGTCACTTCAATTGGTCTGGGCCAGTCTATTAAAGTTCGTGATCTCGATTTTGACAATCTCGAATTGGAAGATCCAAAAAGTACGGTGGTTGTATCAGTTAAACTGACTCGTGTTGCTAAAGGTCTTGCATTAGACGAGGAAGAAGAGACTGAAGAGGAAGAAGGTGAAGAAGGGGCTACTGAAGAAACTACTACTGAAGAATAAACAGATGCTTAAACCCTGTTCGGATGAAATACATCATTTTCGGACTTGGTAACATTGGGACGGAGTACCACAATACCCGCCACAATATAGGATTTACAATATTGGACGCTCTTGCTGATGCGTCCAATATTGTTTATAGACATAAACGTCATGCCTATGTAACTGACTATCGATTCAAAAGTCGAAGCATTCTATTGGTCAAACCAACAACCTATATGAATCTGAGTGGTAAGGCGGTCAATTACTGGATGCAAAAAGAAAAAGTGGAACTCGATAATATTTTGGTACTCGTTGATGACCTGGCTCTTCCATTCGGACACCTTAGACTCAGAGTAAAAGGTGGTGATGGTGGACACAATGGTTTGCGCAGTATTATTGAAACATGCGGCTCACAAAACTTCGCCCGAGTGCGTTTTGGAATCGGGAATGAGTTTAATCGAGGTCAGCAGGTTGATCATGTTTTAGGTCCGTGGGATCAAAATGAAAAAGCCCAATTACCCGAACGCATTAAAAAAGTGCATGAATTGATTAATTCATTCACAACGATTGGAATAGAACGAACGATGAACTACTTCAACAACAGTAAACCACCAGCTGGTTGAGGCTGTTAAAGAAGTGTTAAGTACTTCACATTTGATCATGTAGCTAGTAACTTTAAACGATGGCCCAAATTCTAAAAAATAAAAACTCTCTCCGCCTTATTATCACATTGGTATCACTATCCCTAATTGGTCTGGTCTCAACCCAGGTATTTTGGATCAACAATGCCTTTCAGCTTGCTGATCAACAGTTCAATAATCGCGTTACCATTGCACTTCAGGGGGCCTTGGATGAATACGTCAATGTGGTCAAACACGATCAAGATGAATCCCTTGTGGGATGCATGGAAGCGTGCTCACTCGACGACAGTTTGTTCATCAATCTAGTACCTGAAATCATGGACTCAATTCTTGGTGTTCATCTTAACTATCACGGCCTTGATCCAGTATTTGAGTTTTCAGTCGTGAAATGTGCTACTGGTAAGGTTTTGTATGCGAAAGACAATGTATTAAATAAGACCAAGCAAATCAGTCGTCACCGCATAAGTTTGTCCTGCCTCCAGCATGATGAGAGTCATCATCTAGAAATATCACTGGATTCAAGAAAGAGATTTGTTTTATTGAATACCTGGATCTGGTTAGCGGCATCAGTAATCTTTTTAATCATTGTAGCCGGTAGTTTTGCCTACATCCTCCAAACCATGGTTCGTCAGAAAAAAATTAGTGTAATCAGGAATGATTTCATTAATAATATGACGCATGAGTTTAAAACCCCAATCTCGAATATCAACCTGGCTGGAGAAGTCTTGATGCGGGAAGACACCAAAGAAAGTGCAAAGCGAATTAACCAATATGCCAAGATTATTCTTCAAGAAAATGCCAGGATGAGAAATCAGGTGGAGCGTGTTCTGCAGGTAGCGGTTCGCAATCGAGATGATTTAAGTCTACACATGGAAGCGGTTGATATCCATGAAATAATTAAAGAAGCAGTAGATCATATCTGCTGGGAAGAGTGTGAAAATGATGCACAAGTCACTTATAAATTTGAAAGCAAACATCCCATATTAAATATTGATCCCATGCATTTTACGAGCATTGTACACAATTTGATTGACAACGCTAAGAAATATTCTACTAAACCAACCCAGATTCAGATTACTACAAAGGATATCAATGATAGTGTAAGTATCTCTTTCTGTGATGAAGGAATAGGAATTTCACCGGAAGCCCAAAGGCATGTTTTCGATAAGTTTTATCGTGTACCTACTGGGAATATTCATAATGTCAAAGGATTTGGATTGGGATTACATTATGTAAAAACCATGACTGAAGCCATGGAAGGAAAGATCAGCTTGAAAAGTGATGTAGGTAAAGGGAGTTGCTTTCAACTTATTTTCCCTAAGACGAACTAGTCATTGAAAAGTAAACAAAGCTTACAAAACCTTGTTTATTAGTTAACCACAACAAGCATTTCGATGAAAAAGGCAAAGGCGAAAATACTATTGGTCGAGGATGATGACAACCTTGGATTCATGTTACAGGATTACCTGAGCATGGAGGGATATGCTGTGCAACTTGAGAAAGATGGTCAGGCTGGTTTACAGGCGCTTCGGGATACGGAATTTGATTTGTGTGTTCTTGACATCATGCTTCCCGTGCAGGATGGTTTCTCTACCGCCCAGGAAATCAGAAAAATAAACCAGGAAATCCCCTTTGTTTTCCTCACAGCAAAAAGTCTTGAAAACGATCGTATCACAGGCTTTAAACTTGGCGCAGACGATTATATCACCAAACCCTTCAGCACAGAAGAACTTAAACTTCGCTTGGAGGTGATCTTGAAACGTGTGGGAAAAAGTGCTGGAATAACCAGGCAAGAAGAATTTCAGTTGGGTGAGTTTACTTTTGACTATGCCAACCAGATTTTGAGGCACAGCACAGGCGAAAAACGGCTAACAAAGAAAGAAGCTCAGGTACTGCGATTATTGTGTCAAAACAGAAATCAATTGGTTAGACGAGAAGTTGCTCTCACCCAAATATGGGGAGCTGATGATTATTTTATGGGAAGAAGTATGGATGTCTATATCGCTAAGCTCAGGTCTTATCTAAAAGCCGATCCAGCCGTCATCATAACCAATGTTCATGGCACCGGTTTTAAAATAGAAGTAAGTTAAGGTGGCAGAAAGTGCACGAATAGACAAATGGCTTTGGGCTGTCAGGATCTTCAAAACCAGGAGTCTGGCTACTGATTTTTGCAAATCCGGTAAGGTTATTATCAATGATCATGCAGCCAAACCGTCAAGAAATGTAGCAATAGGAGATATTGTTCACGTAAAAAAACCGCCTGTTGCTTACCAATATCGTGTAAAAGGAATCATTGAAAAACGAGTTTCAGCTAAGATAGCGATTGAAATGGTAGAAGACATCACTCCACCGGAGGAGCTTGAAAAGCTGCAACTCATTCGTGAATCGGCGTTCTTTGCCCGATCCCGCGGGACAGGTCGGCCTACGAAGAAAGAGAGAAGAGACTTAGATAAACTAAAAAGATAAAATCAATACATGCTGATCGCTCGAGATAAAAGACAAAACAACATTGCCGAATATATTATTTATATGTGGCAAATTGAAGACCTCATTCGAGCCTATGATTTCAACATTGATCGAATTCAAGCTGAACTGGTTTCGCAATACGAGGTAGATGATGTTCAAAAAGTGGAAATAGCAAACTGGTATAGTGGATTGGCTGAATCCATGCTCGAAGAGGGGTTGCGAACCAAGGGCCATCTTCAATTTCTTGTCAGCCTGATTGATGACTTAAATGATTTTCATTTTCGGCTTGTTGATAGCTCACACCAACCAGCATATCAAAAGCAGTACATGGAGGTGGTGCACAACATTTCAGATTTCAGGAAGAAGATGGGACCAAAAGAAAAAATATCAGACATGGAGGTATGCCTGACCGCTCTATATGGATTGTTGCTGATGCGATTGAAAAAAATTGAAGTGTCTGAAGAAACAGAAACCGTTATCAATGGTTTCAGCCAGTTATTGGCCATGCTGTCACCACTATATATACGATACGAAGAGGGTAAACTTGATTTATAATTGTTAAGATAACAATTGAACACAAGCACTCACTCCAGCATATATTCCTAAAGCCATAAGGATGAGAGCTGAGAGCTTGTTGATCATGCCCACAAATCTTTTGTCAATCTTTTTACTTACCAGGCCAATCAACCGGGTTAAAAGAATCCACCAAAGAAGTGCACCAAGAAAAATTAAAAGAAGTACAAATCCGCCATCAGGCCAGGTTTTACTGTGTTGGGTGATCTCGGGGAATATCGCAAATACCCCCAAATAGACCATGACCATCAGCGGATTAGACAAGGCCAGAATCAGAGCGCTGGCCAGATTCCCTAACAGAGTACGATCTTTGAATTGTTGCCTTCCCCGAAGGTTCACTCGAGTTTGTTTTTTCCAAATCCTGTACGCATACAGAATAAAAACCACCATCATAAATAGACGGATTAAGGCTTGTTGCTCCTGAACAAAATCAATGAATAACCCAATTCCCAGGAATGCCACAGAAGCATAAAAGGTATCAGATATCGCTGAACCTATACCCGAAAACAATCCTGGCCAAAATCCTTGTGTAAAGGTTCGGTTCAATATTAGGATAGTTACAGCTCCCAGGCCAATGGAGGCAACAAATCCAATAAAAAAACTATGAATGAATATCGATAAAGGCATTTGGCTGCTCATTTATTGCGCGGAAAACTCACTAAATCGCACTCGGTTGTTTTACCAAAAATGCGATATCGATTATTCGCGACAAATCTGTAAACATACAAAAGTACCATATCAGGACACAATTTCAGTATGACTTTTAATAATCTTGAATTATCTAAATAACAGGCTATTCTTCTTATTGCATCAGCCTCGAATAATTTGTGAGGTTCATCAATGACCAGAACCGAGTTTATTTTTTTGGTTAATCCATACCTTTTCAGATAATCAGATGACAACTGCTGCTGTGGTATGAAGGTAAACCGACCGGGTGGAACACGTTTTGTAATAAACCGTATCCACCAATTGCAGAATACACATACCCCATCAAAGATTACAACAACCTGTTTATCCATATGAGAAATCGATATTCAATAGAACACACAAGTCTGATCAGATGTTCAAATCATCGATAAAAGCCAATTCAGGATAGGTGAACGGATCAAGAACGGCCGGCTGATTTCTATTGGATGACCGGTCGCTGATCAATCTTGATACCGGCCAGGCTTCCATTTGTGAATGGGAATATGGTATAGCGAAGTGTTCTGGATCCAGATTGAGGTCAAGCCAATCGCGTTCTTTTTGAGGATCCAGGATGACCGGCATGCGTTTCTTCCGGTTGTGAATTTTTTCCATGAGCTGATTTGCATCGGTCGTAAGCAAGGCAAAAGACCGTATCATCTTATTACTTATCGGATTGGTCCATTCGTCATAGATTCCAGCTATAGCAAATGGTTTTCCACCCTTCATCTGGATGTAATAGGGATATTTTCGTTTGTTAAGCTCTCTGAATTCAAAGAATCCCTCAGCTAAAATCATACACCTCTTTGACTTGATAGAAGAGCGAAACGAAGGCTTCTCTTTTACGGTTTCAATACGTGCATTAACCGTTCCACTTCTTATTTTGCGCGCATCATGCTCGTCAGCCACCCATTCTGGTATCAATCCCCAGTTCATCTGTTCTATTCTATCTGGTTGAGCACCGCTTATTACGGGCCAGTGGGCAAATTCAAAAGCCGACTGTATGTACTTTATCCCAAAGAATTCTTCTTCCACATGAGTCGCATCAAATCGCTTTTTCAACTGCGCCTTGTCCATTCTAAGAGACATAAATACACACATTCCTTGTCAACTTTTAGGTTTAATCAACACCTTGGGTTCAGTCATTTCTTCAATCGCATATTTCAATCCTTCTCTTCCAAATCCAGAATCTTTAACTCCACCATAAGGCATATGATCGACCCTGAATGTAGGAACATCATTAATCACTACACCTCCAACCTCCAGTTGATCAAAGGCTTGATCCATTTCATCCAGTTGGTTTGTAAAAACTCCAGCTTGCAACCCATAACGCCCATAATTAATTCGTTGAACGGCTTCATCTAGATCAGGCACTGCTTCAACGCTAACTACCGGACCAAAAACTTCGAGAGAACAGACTTTCATATCCAGTTGGGTATTAGTCAAGACAGTTGGTGGGTAATACCCTCCCTGTCTGGTTCCTCCGCATAGTATTTGAGCACCTTCAGCAACAGCCTCATTCACCCATGATTCAACTCGAATGGCGTTATCTTCATCAATCATGGTTGATATATCTGTCTCGTATTCGTGGCTGGGTCCGTATTGAAGCTGACTAACCTGGGAGGTGAATTGGTTTAAAAAGGCTTTGTGAACAGATTGTTCAACATAAATGCGCTGAAGATGTATGCAGACCTGTCCAGAATAAGCAAAAGCTCCTCCCAGACAACGATTCACAGCTTGATTCATATCTGCACTGGCACCAACATAGACCCCGGCATTCCCCCCTAACTCTAATATGACTTTTTTCTTTCCTGCTCTTTTCTTCATGTTCCATCCAACGCTTGGGCTCCCGGTGAAACTCAATAGCTTCACACGGGTATCCTCGACTAGAAGATCCCCAAGTCTCCTTGACATGGGCACTATGGATATCCCACCTCGTGGGATGTCAAGATCGACAATCAGCTCGGCGAGTCTCAGCATCGATACTGGTGTTTTACTGGATGGTTTAAGAATGATTGGGTTTCCGGCAGCCAGGGCTGGAGCAATTTTGTGTGCGGTAAGATTCAATGGAAAATTAAAGGGTGAAATACCAGCCACCAATCCGACAGGGAAGCGCTTTACCCAGGCTTCTTTTCCTGTTCCCGCCCTGGTCCAATCCAAACTCAGATATTCACCAGGAATCCGTTTACACTCTTCAGC
>CAYUGX010000014.1:0-32172 GCA_964444375.1 uncultured Porphyromonadaceae bacterium
ACATGTTGAACGATTTGTTAGCTTGTCGCGAAAAGAGGTGGGTGCCATTGCCTACTCAATAACACCCATAAATTTCGACGGTAACCTGGAAGCCGATTTCTTTATCGATGGAGATGTCATGAACAACGACTCCAGTTACGATGAAAAATTTTGGGATCCGGTTCTCGAAGAGACTGGCAAGAATTGTTCAATGGTGATGGCCAAGACTAAAAAAACAGAATTCTTGGTAAGCACCAGCCAAACCATAGCGGTTGAGCAGGGAGGTAAGAGCCTGAACTTGGAGGCTAGTGCTTCTCAATCACCAAAAAAGACTTCACTGAAAGTACAAGTCCCCATCCGAGAGGGAGAAAAAACCGTACTTAACAAAATGGCGGTTGTCATCACCTCGCGGGATCATAATCCTGAAGCTATGGCTGCCGATACTGAGGTTTTGCTGCATGAAGCCAGTGATTTGGGCTATGAGAAATTAAAAGAAGAGCATCTAGATGCCTGGAAAACCAAGTGGGATGAAAGTGATATTGTCATCGATGGCGATGTGTCAGCACAACAGGGCATTCGTTTCAATATTTTTCAACTCAATCAAACCTATACCGGACATGACTCAAGACTCAATATAGGACCCAAAGGTTTTACGGGTGAGAAATACGGAGGAAGTACCTATTGGGACACTGAGGCTTATTGTTTGCCTTTCTACTTGAGTTCGGCAAATGAATCAGTGCCTCGAAATCTGCTTCTCTACCGGTATCGGCAGCTCGACAGGGCAATTGAAAACGCAAATAAACTGGGTTTTAAAAACGGTGCTGCACTTTTCCCGATGGTGACGATGAATGGTGAAGAATGTCACAATGAATGGGAAATCACTTTTGAAGAAATCCACCGAAATGGAGCTATTGCCTATGCCATATTCAATTATATCAGGCATACCGGAGATGATCAGTACATGATCGATTATGGCCTTGAGGTGCTGATTGCCATATCCCGTTTTTGGGCCCAGCGCATCAACTATTCTGAAGTCCGAAAAAAATATGTAATGCTTGGAGTGACTGGGCCGAATGAATATGAGAATAACGTAAACAACAACTGGTATACCAATTATTTGGCGGTTTGGACACTCGATTATACCCTTGAGAACATGGATCGTTGGGAAGCTTTCAATCCTAACAAATTAAAGTTGCTTCTCGATAAGATTCAGTTTGATCCAGACGAAGAAACGCCTCTTTGGAAAGCCATAGTGTCAAATATGCACCTGCCGGATGATACCGAAAGGGGTATCCTTCTCCAACAAGACAACTACCTGGATAAAGAGCAAATTCTGGCTCATCAATTACCGCCCGAAGAGCGGCCAATTAATCAAAACTGGTCTTGGGACAGGATTCTGAGATCTTGTTTCATTAAACAAGCTGATGTACTGCAAGGTATTTACTTCTTCGAAGACCGGTTTAACCTTGATGAGATAAAACGCAATTTTGACTTTTATGAGCCCAGAACCGTACATGAATCCTCTCTGTCACCCTGCGTGCATGTGGTATTGGCAACCAAGCTTGGGATGAAAGAGAAGGCTTATGAACTTTACCTGAGAACCAGCCGGCTTGATTTGGATGATTACAATAATGAAGTACACGAAGGTCTGCACACTACCAGTATGGCGGGCACCTGGCTTTCAGTAGTTGAGGGCTTTGGTGGAATGCGGGTGAAAAACGACCGTCTGCATTTCAATCCCGTCTTACCAGAGTCATGGAAGTCACTCCAGTTTAAGGTACATTTCAGAGGCCGCATGATTCAGGTAAGTGTGACTCAGGATGAATTGGAAATCAAAGCCATGGATGGGCAGCAATTCGAGTATTTTAAGGCGAACGAAAAGCTGGTTGCCCATTAGGCCAACACAGCTATCAAAGGATGTTACACAGCTGTAGTGTTGCAGTCGCAAAATCACTAACTTAGCCTGTCAACATGATAAAGTTTTGTATACCCATCACTTTGTGTATTCTATTGCTTCTTGCAACAGACCAGGGTCAAGCTCAGCCCAAATTATCATTTCTAGACCCAAATGACCATGTAGTAGAGATACCTTTTGAGATCTCACAAAATCTGATCATTCTACCCTTACGTATCAATGGATCTAAACGAATGAATTTCGTTCTCGATTCAGGCCTCAGCAGCACTCTCATCACCGAATTAACAGGTATTGACACGGTTTCTCTAAACTTTGCAAAAGAAGTTCGTTTAACCGGATTAGGAGATGGAGATGCAGGTTTAGCCTATACTTCATCAGGTAATGAAATCAGACTCGAAACACCGGATCAGAATTCGCGAGGAATTATAGGAAAAAATATGAATGTGTACATTCTGACCGGCGATCAGTTCAGCTTAAGCCGTCAGCTGGGTTTGCAAGTAAATGGTTTAGTGGGTTCAGAATTCTTTCATGCCTTTGTTGTGGACATTGATTATCAGCATAAGTTGATCCGATTTATTGATCCTGAGCATTATACAGGTCCAAGAAGGATGCGTAGATACACCGAAATCCCCGTCAATATTGTTCGTCAAAAAGCCTATGTCTCAGCCAAGCTGACCCAGGCGAATAACACCTCGATAGATCTGCAATTACTCATGGATACGGGCGCCAGTCTGGCCATGTGGATGGCTCCGTTCACCGATCCAAACATCAGGGTACCCAATCTAACTATCCCAGCCTTACTTGGCCAGGGTTTGAATGGTGAAATCAGTGGATGCTATGGACGTGTCAAGAGTCTCCAACTAGGACAGTATACCATGGAAAATCCAATCATAGCCTATCCTGATTCAAGCTCAGTGAGTAGTATGATGACTGAGACCACCCGAAACGGCAGCCTGGGCAATGATATAATGCGCCGGTTTAGATTAATTTTTGACTATCCACACAACAGAGTTTTTCTTAAGCCCAATGGTAATTTTAGAGAGCCATTTTCTTACAATTCAAGTGGGATGGAATTAGAAAAGCCTTATTACGAATTACCGTATTATGTAGTTTATCACGTGATGGAAGGATCCCCTGCCCAAATTGCCGGAGTTCAGAGAGGGGATCAATTGATCATGATTAATTATAATCTAACCCACTCAATGACCCTTGATGAAATCAACTCCATTCTGCATGGCCATGAGAGTAAAACCATCAAGATTCGAGTATTGCGTGATCAAGAAGAGTTCAAAATGCGCTTTAAACTAAATAGCGCGCTATAGCCACTACTTCTTTTTTTGTGCTTCCTCCATTTTCTTTTTTTCGAGATACGGGATTCCTTCAGTGATCCATGCAGCGGCTTCCTGGCCCTTGAGATAATAGTTGTACCATTCGTTGATTTTCTTTGTGTAGTCAAGGCGATTCTCTTTCTTTCTGACTGAGTGATTTTCGCCAGCGTACACCAACATCACATAAGGTTTTTCCATTCTACGCATTGTGGAATACAACTCGATCCCCTGGTGCCAGTCAACAGCACCATCCTGATCTCCGAAAGCCACCAGCAAAGGTGTTTTAATGTTTTGGGCCTGGAACATGGGTGAGTTCTGAATATACTTGTCAAGAATCTCCCAGTAGGGTTTGGTAAAGCGTCCCTGGCTGGTTTCGAATATTCCCTGGTTGGGTGATCCAGTATTCCAATACACCTCGGTGTACATCGAAATCATGTCGGTTAGAGGCGCACCAGCAACTGCAGCACTAAATAAATCAGTCTGGGTTATGATGAATGCGGTTTGATAGGCGCCCCAGCTGTGGCCCATCAGACCGATATTTTCTTTGTCGATCATTCCTGTAGAGATAACCTTTTCAACTGCAGGCACTACACATTCAACGGCCGAAATACCCGGATCATCCAATCGGTAAACAATGTCTGGTTGAAATACAAAAAAGCCTTGCTGAACATAGTTGGTCACATTGTATGAGCTTTGGTCTGAGGGGTTGATATAAGAATACAAGCTGTTTGAACGAATCTCGTAAATGTATACCAACATAGGATACTGCTTGCCCGGTTCATAATTCGCGGGATAGTGTAACACACCCTGCAACTCCTTGCCATTTTTATTGGTGAAATTGATGAGTTCGGCCTTGCCCCAGGCGAAGTCAGCTTGTTGCGGATTAGTGCTTGCTATCAGTTTACTGGTTGCAAAGTGATCGTTGGTCAGGTATAAGGCTGGAGACTCCTCATAGGTGCTCTGGGTATACATAAAGACGTCTGTATTTTTGGCCTTGGTGATGCCAAATCCGCTAATTCCCTTGTTAACCAGGAACAATTCGTCAATGCTTTTTCCCCATTTCATCTTGGCAAATCCCGACTTTTTGGTCTTGTCTCCTCTGATGGTCAAATAGGCCGGTTCTTTTGGATCGAAATAATCAACCTCAAAATCCATACGACGTATCCGATAGATATTTTCCTCTTCACGACCGTTAGTGAGCTTCTCAGCAGCAGATCCATCAGGCTTTATCAACCAAATATCGTATTCATCATTCAGAATTACACCTTTATCCTCTTTCATCCAGCCACCTGTTCCAAAAGGTGGTCGAACCTCTGCAGGATGATCATCACGGATATTCCAGAAGGGACGATCCAGATTGCTAGTCAGGTTGATGTGTTCATGGGTCTCTGTGTTAAAGGTCCACCAGTGTTTATCTTTGAAATACTGGATATATTTACCTTCGGGTGACGGAATGAAAGAGCCCGTATGGTGCTTCAGGATTTCAGTTCTTTCACCTGACTTCAGATCGACAAGATAATAGTCGGCATAAGTCAACCTGAACTGAGGCTCATAGGGTTCACGTGTATATACATAGGCATTTTTCTGGTCACCGGTCAAACGGGCAAAACGGTAGGTTGAATCGGCAATCTGGACAAAACGTTGCTCATCTAACTGCCACATGCACAGAAAACTGTGATTCTTATCCTGTGCGTAGGTTTTCTTCTGGCGAGGCTGAATGTAATTATCTTTCCAGTGCCATACGTCAACCCCAGGAAGCTTTTCCGTTGCCGAGGACTTTTTGGGCTTATCATCGTTATCCTGCTTGCCCTGATCCCCCTGTGATTTGGTCGTCACGCTGTCGGCTTCTTCGGCGGCCTTATTGGCGGCTTCATTGGCCACCTTTTCGGCTGCTTTTTTAGCTTTCTCAGTCAAGGTCCAAGGCTGGATTCCGAAGAAAAGGGAAGATTCGTCTTCGGCCCACTGCAATCTGGATTTTGCCAGTCGCATGGCCTCAGGAAAATCGCAGAATCCGCAAGGTTTGAATATTTCTTTATTCCAGCCCTTGTAGACGTTTCGATAAACGATAATTTCCTGATTGTCTTCTTTGTAATCTTCGTTTTTCAGCTGGTGGAGAAAAGCCAACGACTCTCCTTCTTTCTGCCAGGTTAGATTTGAAAAAGTTGTGGTATCTGATGCCAAAACCTGCACGGTGTTGGTGGCCAGGTCAATCACCTCTACCCCGTTACCAATGGGATTTGCCGGTTCGGTAATGTAGGCCAACAGATCACCCTTCTTATTAAATGATGAGGCCGTTACATTTCCGATCGTTCGCATGCTCTTGTCATCCAGGTTGTAGAGCACAATATCGTTACCCTTTGCCTTTGAGCCTTTGGGTTTATAGGTTCGCATCAGAATATAGGATCCCGATTGGGGTACTGTTGCTCCACTCACCTCTTTGTAGATGTTTTTATCACCAGAGGCGAGTTCGAGAATAGCCAGCTTATAATGAACAGCTTGTTTCTTTTCTTGCATTTGTTCTCGCTTCTTCTTTGACACTCCGATCAAATAGACCGCATATTTGCTATCAGCAGTGAATTGTGGGTTACTGCCGTGTGCTTGTTGGTATACAGAATCAGTCTTTGGATTCACAAAGTATAAAGTATCACCGCCTTCAGTCTCGCTAATGCCATAGCTAATCCAGGAGCCATCCTGACTAATCTTAGTGGATGACAGGCGCTGCCATTTTTTATAGTCATCAGGAGTTAATGTTTTCTTTTCTTGTGCTTGCGCTGCAAGCATACTGGATACCCATACCAGGAGTATCGCAAAACCGATTTTTTTCATAGCGTGATCATTTGAATTGGGTGATAAATGTATGATTTATTTGCTTGAATTTTCCTGCTGTGGAATCATTGACATGGCTCGTTCAGCAAGGGCAGCTATAGTCAGTGAAGGATTAACTCCCGGATTGGCGCTGACAGCAGCTCCGTCAATGACATACAGGCCCGGATAGTGAAAGATTTGATGACTGTCATCAATAACCCCTTCCTGGTCATCCTGTCCGATGCAGGCACCGCCCAAAATGTGCGCCGTTGTTGGGATGCCGAATAAGCTTTCGGTGGGTAGCACCAAGGGTTTACCATTCACGATTTTGGCATACTTCCTGGCCAGGTCCTGGGCTTCTGGCAAGAAGGCTGAAGGTGGGGTTCCACTTTCCAGACCGGTTTTGTATCCGGCCAGGCCTTTGCTAATTCTCAGCTGACTATCAAGGGTTTGCATAAATAACAAGATCGAGGCTTTCGAAGCCCAGTCTTTCACAAAATAGGCATGGGCATTTTGAATCGGATGTCGGATGAAATCCCAGAATAACAAGAACAACCGTTTCCCAAAACTCGGGGCACTCATCATGGGTGCCATCAACAAGCGCCAGAATCCCGATCCTCGTGAATAGCGAACAGGTTCTAAATGACTGTGCTGGTCAGTATGTACAATTGATCCAATGGCCACTCCTTCAGCATAATTGATCTCTCTATGGCGTGATATTACCCCAATCAAAGCTTCGTTATTGGTGCGAACGCCATGCCCCAGTGTTGTAGACAGCTTGGGAAGCTGTTTCTTTTTCATTTTTAATAACAAAGGAATCGTCCCCAAAACCCCACCAGCTAACACCACATTCTTCGCTGTATAGGTTTTCCTTCTTCTGAACCAAGCCCCCACCCTAACGGTTTCTAGCTTGTAGCCCTGATGAATCGGAATCTCCGCTTCGTTTCGACTCGTATTTAGAGGCTCAACAGATACAGCCTTGGTCCGAGCCTGAATTGTTGCCCCTTTCTTCTGTGCCAGATAGAGATAATTCTTATCAAGTGAGTTTTTCGCATTGTATCGACACCCCACCATGCAGCCACCACATGATCGACACCCTTCACGCCTAGGTCCTTCTCCATCGAAATAGGGATCATCAACCTCGATCTCGGGTTCGCCAAAAAAGACAGCGACTCGCGTTGGTTCATACCATTTTGATTTCCCGATTTGCTCTGCCAGCTTCTTCAGGGCCTGATCGGCAGGTCCCAGATTGGGATTCTGACAGGTGCCAAGCATGTCAGCTGCCTGTTCGTAAAAAGGAGCGAGCTCTTTCTCCCAATCGTGCAATTTGGCCCACTTGCCGGTTTGATAAAACTCTTTTCGGGGTATGGGTAAAGTATTTCCATACACCAGGGAACCACCTCCAACACCTGCCCCAGCTAAAACCGTTACATGTCTGAATACCTTGATCCTGAAAAAGCCATAAAATCGAAGAAAAGGAACCCATAACCATTTCCGGAGGTTCCAATTGCTTTTCGGAAACTGATCCGACTTAAATTCACGACCTTGCTCCAACACCAAAACCTTGTAACCTTTCTGACTCAGCCGTAGTGCTGAAACCGATCCTCCGAATCCGGAGCCAATGACAATGTAATCATAGTGTAAATCTGCATGGTGAGTATTTGGCATAGCTGAAAAAAATGATATATTTAACTGGTTGACATAGAGACCACTTCAATCGTTTGAAATGGGGAAAATCTAGTCAACAAAGGCTTACAAGTCAAACAAAACAGATGTAATTTATACAATTGATCAACCAATAAAAAGAATAAATATGAAAAACCTAGTGTATTTGTTGATTGGCGTGGCTATGCTAACAGTGGCCTGTAACCAGCCGAAAAATCAACCTGAAGAAGCTGATGTTACCGGTCCGCAAACCAGTGTGGTACATCCTGATTGGGTAAAAAGTGCGACTATTTATGAGGTAAACCTCAGGCAATTCAGCCCAGAAGGCACAATCGAGGCTTTCGCAGCCCATTTACCACGCCTTCAAGAATTGGGAATTGACATTCTATGGTTCATGCCCGTTCATCCGATAGGTGTAAAAAACAGAAAAGGGGAACTGGGATCATATTACAGCGTGAAGGATTACAAAGGCATTAATCCTGAATTTGGTACCATGGATGATTTCAAAGACATGATTGAGAAGGCTCACGACCTGAATATGAAAGTTATTATTGATTGGGTTCCTAATCATTCATCCTGGGATAATCCATTGATTGATGAGCATCCCGAATGGTATGCGCTGGATAGCACCGGCAACATGTATTCACCGTATGATTGGACTGACGTCGTGCAATTTGATTACGACCAGGATGGTCTGAAGGCATATATGATTGAAACCTTTAAATGGTGGCTCACTGAGGTAGGCATCGATGGATTCAGAATGGATGTTGCCCATCAGGTTCCGGTTGAGTTTTGGAATACGGTTCGTGAACCGCTGATGGAAGTTGATCCAGACGTTTTCTTATTGGCTGAGGCCGAGAATCGTGATCTACACGAAATCGCATTTGACGGCACCTATGCCTGGGAATTTCACCACATGATGAATGAAGTGGCACAGGAGAAGATAACGGTAACTGAGTTGCTTCATTATTTTGAGCGGAACGATTCTGTGTATCATCCGAATGACATCCGGATGTATTTCACCTCTAATCACGATGAGAACAGTTGGAACGGAACGGTTTGGGAGCGAATGGGCGATGCAGCCGAGTCAATGGCTGTTCTGACCTATGCCCTACCGGGTATGCCGCTGATATACAATGGCCAGGAAGCTGGTTTGGCACATCGACTTGAGTTCTTTGTAAAAGATGAAATACCCTGGGTAGATCACCCGTTTAATGAGCTCTACACCAATTTGAATAAAATAAAGGAGTCGGTCCCTGCGTTATGGAACCCTGGCTTCGGTGGAGACATGAAAATGGTTCATAACAGTCATCCTGAGAAAGTGTTGTCCTTTACCAGAACCAAGGATGATTCGGAAGTTCTGGCGGTATTCAACTTTTCATCGGATGAGCTGTTAGTTACCCTGAGATCGTTTGTCGAGGAGAAAACATTTACTGAGTTTGTTTCGGGAGAAAAGGTTAGTTTTGTCGATCCGGAGTTTACGATTGAAGCGTGGGGTTATAAGTTGTTTTATAAGTAGGATTTACTGATAATAGTGCTAGATGAAGCCGGTCCACAATCAAGTTGGGGATGACATCTGAAATTTATAACAGAAGTTACTATGAGATTACCAATCATTCGACTGTTTTTTACTATTTTGCTGATATTCTGCAGCTTATCATTAATGTCACAAGACGATATGTTAATGCATGACCGACAGAAAACACAAGACACGCGTGTCTATTATTCAGTTTTTGTTCAGTCTTTTTATGACAGCAATGGCGATGGCATTGGCGATCTTCAAGGTCTCATCAGTAAATTGGATTACCTGAAAGAATTAGGTATTGGGGGGCTCTGGCTATTGCCGGTGCACCCCTCACCAACCTATCACAAATACGATGTGTCAGATTACCTGGGGATTCACCCCGATTACGGCACACTAGATGACTACAAGCAATTGGTGGCTGAAGTGCATAAACGCAACATGACTATCTTGCTTGACCTGGTGGTTAACCACAGTTCAAACCTGCACCCCTGGTTTGTGGGTGCAACAACCAATCCAAAGACAAATTACCGTGATTATTACGTATGGAGCGATGACCAGGCTGACTTTGATGCAGAACCCTATCAGTGGCACCAGGTTCGCGATAAAGAGGGTAACAAACAAAATGGAGAGCGTTATTACGGTTTCTTTTGGTGGGAAATGCCTGATCTGAATCTGGCAAACCGCAAGGTGAAAAAAGAATTCGTCGATATCGCACGTTTTTGGCTCGATGTAATAGGTGTTGACGGATTCCGTCTCGATGCCATCCGGTACATTTTTCCCGAAGACCGTCTCGATGAAAACCTCGACTGGTGGTCGTATTTCAGAAAAGGGATTGATAAGGGGCGAAAAGCATCGCCTTTTGTGGTGGCTGAAATTTGGGGAGATTCAAAGGATGTGGTTCCCTATTTGGACAACGGCATCTCGGCTGGATTCAATTTTGAACTGTCTGATACCCTTCGCAAGAGTCTGATTACCGGAAGAGACCATGGTATAGTTCAAACTATACAAAAACAATACGGCCGCTTCACTCAGGTGAATCGTGAATTTGAAGATGCCATCTTCCTGACAAATCATGACATGAACAGGATCATGACCGAGTTGGCGGGAAATGAGCCACTGGCCAAAGCAGCAGCCACATTATTAATGACCTTGCCAGGTAATCCCTTTGTCTATTACGGTGAGGAGATTGGTATGTTTGGTGAAAAGCCCGACGAGTTTATCCGGGAACCCTTTTTGTGGAACCTTGAAGGGGAAGATAAAGGGCAAACCAACTGGGAGATTCCCTTCTGTTCATCGTCAAAAACAGTGAAACCATTGAGTTTCCAACAAGCCGATTCTCGCTCACTGTTCAATACCTACAAAAAATTGATTCAACTGCGGAATCATAGCCTTGGTCTTCGCATGGGTGGATTGGTCAACCTTGATACGGGTAACGATCAGGTTGTTTCATTTTACCGCACTGCCGACCTCGACGATTACCTGGTCTTAGTGAATCTAAGTGATCAAATGCAACGCTTCAGTTCTCCTCGCAGCCTGACTCGTTACGAAACCGTGTATGAATCACACCCTGTTTTTAAAGGTGGCGAAGAAGAAATCGTGTTGCAACCCTATGCTAGCTTCATTCTGAAGCGTAAGCAGTAAAAGGCTACACATATAACAAGTCAATCTACACGATTATTACTTTTATCGTTATATTACTATTTTTGTAGTTGTATAATTATTCTTATCGTCATATATTTGAATCATGAAAAAACTGACAAAAGCCGAAGAGCAAGTCATGCAATACTTGTGGCAGTTAGAAAAAGCCTTCTTAAAAGATTTAGTCGAGTCTTTTCCTGAACCACGTCCGGCCTACACGACCATATCAACCGTGATCCGGGTATTGGTCAAGAAAGGATTCATCGGATTTAATACCTACGGAAAGATTCATGAATACTATCCTCTAACCTCTCAGGAGAATTACCTCAAGGGGCAATTTGAAGAAGTGGTTCAGGATTATTTTTCAGGCTCCGTAGCCAAATTTGCCTCCTTCCTTACGCGCGATAAAGATTTAGGAATAAAAGACCTTGAGGAATTGCGACAATTGATAGACGAGCAAATATCACACAAGAAAAAGAAGTAAACCATGACCGGATTTAATTATTTACTCGAAGTCAGTTTCATCAGTGCCATACTGTTTGGCTTGTATCACTTGCTATTCAGAAAAGAAACATTCTTTCGCCTCAATCGCTACCTGCTTTTGAGTAGTTTGTTCATATCGTTTTTACTCCCCCTGATTCAAATACCCCTATCAGCCGATTCAGGTTCAGCCCAACTCCTATTAAATCTTCCCCAATTGGCAAATCGTCCCGTCACTGGTTCTGCCACATCAGTTCTACCCGAAACAGGTCTTTCAGCCTATTCGGTACTGTTGTGGGTTTATGTGGCAGGCCTGGTGATCCTTATTATCCGTGGATTATTTCATGCCACACACTTATCACGCATCCGCTACAAGAATCCCACTGTAAAGCAGGGCAAAGAGCGCTTGATATTGACCGATACGATTCCTTCATTCTCATTCTTCAGGTGGGTTTTTATTAAGCACCTGCCGGATGAAGACCAAGCCCAAAAAGTGGTGTTGCAGCATGAACTGGCACATGCCCGGCAATTCCATTCAATTGATCTCATTGTTGTGGAATTGGTGCAGGCCGTATTGTGGTTCAATCCCTTTATTTTTTTATACAAGCGGTCATTGCAAGAGGTACACGAATACCTGGCCGATCAGGCTGTGCTGAGCAAAGGGATTGCTCTGCGTGCCTATGTCGACACCATTTTAGAAGAAATTATGCATAATCATTCATATAAGCTGGCCAGCCATCTTAAAAGTTCAACATTAAAGAAACGAGTAATTATGGCAACCAAACAATCATCAAAGAAAGCAAGCTGGAAGTATCTATTAACCATCCCTGTACTGGTATTCAGTCTGTTATCATTCTCATTCACCGAGGTTCAAGTCAAAGAGCAGGACAAGGGCAAGAAAAAGAATGCCCCCACCATGCTACCGATTGAGAAGGCTTCTATCAAGAAGATCGCTCAGGATTTTGGTGGACCAGGAGAAGGCGAACATCCGGGAGTTGATTTCGCGGCTAAATTGGGAACTCCAATTGTAGCCACGGCTTCGGGTGTCGTTAAGAAGGCAGGCGAAAAGGGCGAATATGGTAACCTTGTGTTGATCGCACATGATGACCATTTTGCTACTTTGTATGCCCACATGGACAAGATCAAGGTCAAGGATGGCCAAAAGGTAAAAGCCGGTCAGGTGATTGGCACCGTAGGTAACACTGGCAAATCTAGCGCACCACATCTACATTATGAGGTATGGTACGATGGTGACAAGGTAAACCCTATGAAGCTAATCCAAAAGCAAAAGCAGATGCAAGTGCAAAAGCAGAAGCAGAAGGTAAAGAAGTAAGACATTCTTTCGATGAATGAAACCTGCATTGAATATTCGGTGCAGGTTTCTTTATATTCATGTCACGACGAAGGGGATTGACCAGATTGAGAACCCGCTAGACAAACTAGTGATTTGAGGATATATGCGACGTAATTTGTCGAAATAAAGTGCATTAATAAGGTTAAAGTTCTAATTTTATAGAGATTACGAGACTAAAAATATAGGTGGTGTATATGTATGCATAATTATATACACTCGTTATAACTAAAAGACCGAAATGCATAATTATAAAAAAAGCGAGTATGAAAAACACTATTAATTTTACTATTGCTTTATTACTAACAGTAGGTATTTTTTCTTGCAATGAACAACCAGAATTGAATAATGAAACAATAGAAGAACAATTTGATTTTAACCAGGTTTATAATCTTGTATTTCAGGGTAATATGCGTGGGGCTCTTGAATTGTTAGACACTTTACCAGAAAGTAAGCTAACTATTGACCAAAAAAAGTTTAAAGATAAATATTATAAACGCTTTAAATATCAAAATGAACAAAACGATTGGATTGCACCTCTTTTAAAAATATTTCAATCATATTGGAGAGAGGTTTTGCTCGATTATAATGCCATTGAAAGTGCAGATGTAAAATTTAAAACAGAACTCACTGACTTTTTATTTAAAAGAAACTTTATCAGTAGTGAAATTCCAAGAGATACTATTATTGAAAGATTAGATAATTTCCAAAACGGCATTGTCAAAAAAGAAGAAAATTATTTATATCAATTTATAAAATCAAAGGGATTTTATGGTATGCCATTGGGTAAAATGGCAAATTATTATGATTTACTTTTATGGGCAAAACAGACTGAAAAAATATATGAAATAACAATTCCAGAACAAACTGTAAATGTGAAAGTTCTTTTTATGGAAGATTTTATTTCAAATGGTTGGATTGATTATTCAACATTTGGAAAAAAAATGGCAGCAGGATGGGCAGAAAAGGATGCATTATATTGTGTGAAAAAAGTTTATGACATTTCAAGTGAGAAGTTTCAAGTAAGTTATTTAACACATGAAGCACAACATTTTGCAGATTACATATCTTTTCCGCAGCTTACAGGAGCAGATTTAGAATATAGAGCTAAACTGGCTGAATTTAGTGCAGCAAAAGAAACAGTTTACGAACTGTTAAGTAAGTTTATTGATGGGTCAGATAATGATAGAAGAAACGCACACCCTTTTGCAAACTTCTGTGTAATACGAGACTTATCCAAAGAAATATTTAATAAGGAATTTGTTACTGATATAAAAAAATGGGAAAAAATAGCTTATCAAGAGATAAACAAAGCAAGTATTAAATTACTCAAACAGAATACTAAAAATTTAAACAATGTCGGCGCTGAAAAAGTTACAGAATTTATAAAGTAAAAAAAATGTCAGCCGATTGTAGGTCATTTTCCTAAAGTGGACTGGTCATAAATGAATATAAGGTGCAATTGATAAATTGTAACACCTAAAGATTTTTGACCATGACGAACAAAAAATCATCCCCCACCGAAAAGAAGATCAGAGAGATAAAGCGGCAAACCCGGAAGCGGTACTCAGCCGAGGAAAAAATCAGGATTGTTCTCGAAGGACTCCGTGGCGATGAGAGTATCGCTGAGCTAAATCTGGAATTAAGAAGGCAAAAAAAAGCTGATTTGCACCGAGTAAACTATAATGATATGAGACGAAGTGCAAGTGAGAAGATGGAGATCATCCGGATTGTAAATGACTCTGAACTTGGCGTAACCAGAACCTTGAGATCAATAAAAGCACGTTTTACAAATGGTATAACAGGTACCTTGAAAAAGGCTTCGATGGCTTACTCCCTAAATCTCCAGATCGAAAAAACTATTGGAACCAGATTTCTGAGCCTCACCGTCAGGGTGTAGTAGATTTTGCATTGGAGCATGAAGAATGTTGTCAAACTTGAGAACTATTTCTTTCCCTCAAACTTGATCAGCAAGCTCGAGGAGTTTGTTGATTACTACAACAATCATCGCTATCATGAATCTTTAAATAACGTAACACCGGCTGATGTTTACTTTGGGAAGGCCAAGGAAATCCTGGTTCGAAGAGAGAATATCAAGCAGCGCACTTATCAGAAAAGGAGAATGAGTTTTGAAATGAATAGGGCAACTTTGAATGCATAAAAGTATCCTTTAACTTTAGGCTATTAGCTGGACGAATGTTGCCGAACCGAAACAATCAAAATCCCCTTTTGGCCGAATTCAATGTGTACAAATAAGAATGCAAATAAAAAATCCGATTTCATATGACAAAGTATCATCTCACAAATCGACCAAACAGAGAATTGAGGAGCCACGAAGAGATTAACAGCATCTTATTAAATGGCAAGTATGTCGTGATTTCTATGTGTAGAGAAAACGAACCTTATATCGTGACCTTAAGCTACGGATTGGATCTGACATCCCATACATTGTTTTTTCATAGTTCCTCAAAAGGGCTGAAACTGGATTTCTTAGCTACGAACAAAAACGTTTGTGCGACAGTGATTGAAGACGGGGGGTATATAAATGATGAGTGCGCACATGAATATAGATCAGTTGTTTTTTGGGGTGAAATGCAAATCGTTCAAAATCTAGAGGAGAAGAAACATGGCATGAGCATTCTACTCCACCACTTAGAAAAGAAGGATACAGTGATCAAAGAAAAGCTATTAAAATCAGATGACTATTACTCAAAAAAGATGGAGATTCTAAAGCTTGAAATTAAACAGATTCACGGGAAAGCCGGACGATGACTAAGATGCACCGCTACGCAACTTAGTCTATTGTAAACTGATACCTGTTAATACCCCATAGGTTTTCTCTGGCAAGGCTGTGAAGGAATTGTCGAATAAACTAATTAGTATAAGCTTTGATATTATCTTAGAAACAAAATATGATTGGGAACATTTTTATGAAATTTCAACGATGTATCATTTTGCTAATAGCCGCTTTCACATTTCTAATCAACAAAGCCGATGCCCAAGTAGTCAATGCACAAAGATCCGGATTCACCTGGATTACAACTGAAGACGTCACCGACAAGTCCTATGGCTCAGGCTATACTTTTTACAGTGCCGCCTGGCCCATTTTCAAACAATATCCTGGATCACAAAATTTCCAGATGGGACTGGGTAGTTGTTGGCTCACGACCCAGCGTACAGGAAACGAACCCAATCAGTTCTACACCACAATCGAAGGAGGCTTAGGCTGGTGGGGCGATACCCGCTTTGGCACCAAAGTACCCAAATTTATTATGGGTGGTGTCTCGCTTAATTTTCATGCTTGGGCCAATGGACCTGGAGCGGGAAAAAGTAGGATGTTGCCTAGCGGACAAAGAGACTGGAGCACTCCCGGTGGGAAATATGGTGTGGCTCAATTATCCAATAGATTATTGTGGGCACCGGATGGATTAAACCTGGCCCAAAGTTTAAATGGTGAAATGCTTGGTTATGGTTATACGCCTTTACCACTTACTGAAATCATGCAAACGACAGGAGGAAAAAACATCGAAACTGGAAATCAGTGCTGGACCCTATTCTTAAATTCCACTAACTTCAAAGGCCCTGCAACCTTCTTTCTACCCACTTTCTGGACTGAACCTGTTTTAACAGATCCTTCGTTGGAAGGTTTGTTTCTAGACTCAAGACCTTCTGAACCGAACATAGGTTTTGGCATTGAACACGCCCATTCTCCAGCCTTAATCTCTGCAGATGCTGAAGGAAATCGATTTGCAAAAATAGAGAGATTACACTTCCCAGTAAGTGCCGAAACGCACTCTATGATCCTGAATCAGGTTACGGTCTATTCTCAAAATGCACTCTGGAATGATATGATTTCCTGGTTTGATGGTGGCCCATTGGTTTCGCCTGAATCTCTCCAGTCTGCAGCTCATCAGGTTCCCTTTATCAATAACGGAGGTTCAATGGCAGCTGAAATTTCCCGACAAGGTATTGAACATTCCATTGATCTGAATTATATAGATAATGTTCAGCTCAATTCGAACACCATGGGCTTTGAATTTGACTTAAATGTTGTTTTTGAAAAGAATGGAAACTTCACTCTCCCGGAGTATTTTAAACTGGGTACCGAAAATAAATGGCGGCCCCTTGCTGAAGACGCTATTCCCCCGTCTACCGATCTGTTGAATACCCCAGTGCCCATAACCCCAAGATCTGCAATTAGCTATTTAACACCTTTGGAGTCTGATTGTCAATGGCAAGACCCAAACGGTCCCTGGAATAACCCAGGACCCGCAGCAGGACCGTTCAATGCTGAACTGGGTGATGGCTCTACCCTTACCTATTATTGGTATCGCTTCATAGATCAGCCTGCCATAATTCAGGCAAATCTACCGGATGATATTCGCTCGATCATGCAAACCCGAGTGGAACTTATTCATGCAAATTGGAATCATACAGATGAGTATATGGCAGATCCCTCGGTGGGAAGTATCGCGACCCTGGATCCTAATACTATTGTTCAACCACCTGCCGGATTAGAAATCGGATATGTTCCAATAGTGACCAGACAGGAAAAATCGCCACGTAAAGTCCGTGTTTTTGTACTAGCCGGTCAGTCGAATATGGAAGGATTTGGCACCATTGAAGATGCCGAAAACGATCCAGGTAGTTTGACCGATGTGATCAGAAATGATGTCAATGGCAACTGGTCAGAGATTTGGGATGCTGGTGATTGGGCAACCGTGGAAGGAGTTTCGTTGTATTTTGCCAGGATTGCAGATACGATTAGAACAAAGGTAACTGTTGGCCAAGGTGCTTATCCTGATTTAATCGGTCCTGAGCTGATGTTTGCTCACCAATTGGATGATTATTATGATGATCCAGTACTCATCATCAAAACCGCGTGGGGAGGCAAAAGCCTGGCAGTTGATTTCCGGCCCCCATCAGCAGAAGGTGAAACAGGAGATTCATACGCTGCCATGATCAAAACGGTTCAGGATGTGACCCATACTTTGGGAGCCGAATTTCCTGATCTTGGCCAAAGCGACTATGAAATCTCGGGTTTTGTCTGGTTTCAAGGGTGGAATGATGGTGAATCTGATAGTTTCCTGAATGAATACGAGAGTAACCTTCACCATCTGGTAAACGATATACGACATGATCTGGAGAAGCCGAATCTTCCTGTAGTGATTGCTAGTTCTGGTCAGGGTGGATTTGAACGAAGTAATGATCTCTGGGTTCGAAGCATGCAAAACATCATTGCAGTGGCCCAGGAAAACGTGGGATGTAATGATTCGCTTTATGGTGGCAGAGTTGGTTTTGTTGACACCACTCCATACTATTTCGATGAGACCGAATCACCTCAAGATGCCATTCATCATTTTCACCACAATGCACTTACTTTTTTACATATTGGAAAAGCCATGGGTAATGAAATGATCCAGACCATAAACGACATGGCTTTTTGTTATGATGATTGCGGTGAGAAGATTTCTCCGGGTATTGTTTCGATCGGAAACAGAGTTTGGCATGACTGGGACAGGGATGGAATTAACGACCCGCATGAACCCGGCATCCCAGGTGTTTCATTAGTCATCTGGGGAGATTCAGACGGTGATGATATACCTGATTGGCAAGGCTTCGGAGGAGTTCAGAAAACTGATGAGGAAGGCTACTATCGATTTTCTGGTTTGCAACCTGGAAATTATCTTGTCTTTGTTTGGAGTTTAGACAATTGGGGACCCAGTGAACCCTTAGCAGGATTCAAGTCTACCAATGGTTTTGTGGCCAATGCGGATAACGATGTGGATTTTGATAATAATGGTTGGGGAAATCCTCGGACAGATATAAAGTCTGGTATTGTCACGCTAACCTGTGGGGAGGAACCACTAGAAGATGGTGATCCTTTCAGTTGTTATTTTGATTACGACGCCAGCGGAAACAATACCATTGATTTTGGTTTCTATCATCCAGATATAACCGTGGTGTATGAACAACCAAATGAAAATAGGATTCAACTATTTCCAAATCCCGTTAGATATGAATTGAAAATCGAGACGAATTTGACTTCCTTTCAGATTCAAATACTTGATCCTTTCGGACAAACTCTCAGATCACAATATTCAACTAAATCTACACTTACAATCGATACTTCAACCTTGCCAAAAGGAGTCTATTTTATACAGGTTTCGAACGAGAACAATCGCATCCTAAAGGTTCAAAAAATTATAAGGCTATAATTAGCAATGGATAAACGTCATGAAGAACTATATTTTATTCCTTGCCATAATATCCTTGTTAAATCAAGGATGTAACAATTCGACAGAAAAGAGAGATGCCAATCCCGATCCTAAATCAAATTTACTTCTGGAGGGATCTGCGAGTATCAAAGAACCGTATCGCGTGCTTCACGGTGGGGCCTTTGATGGGCCCGTGGTTAAAGAGTCTCCCGATCCACTGGTCTCTTATCGTTGGAAGGATCCAAAGGCTACAGATTCATTACAAATATATTTTCTACGGCCGGTTGAAGTTTTTACGGATAATCCGATGTCGTTTGACAATCTTGTATCAGCAACTAGCGGTGAGACTGATATAACAGTTAAAGGAGCAGGCTCGATCCGAATCGATTTCGGAGTAGAAAGCGGTGCCTGGGTTGAATTTGACAGTCCAGATTGCCCAGGTGATATTGAGATGACCATTAGCGAATTCAATGAGCCCGGACATCACAAGACCATTGCACCGGTAAGATATGGAAATACCTGGCGACTGGAGATCAACAAGTATCCAGACTTCTACGATGGTGTTCGCTTTGCATGGATTCATATCAAATCGGTGGAAAAACCCTGGCACATCACCGAAATTCGTGCCGTGTGCCAGATAAAGCCGACCAATTACAATGGCAGTTTTTCTTGCAGCGATCCGCTTTTGACCCGCATCTGGTATATGGCGGCCTATAGTGTGAAAGTTTCGCTCTATCAAGACTATTTCGGTGCCGTTCTGGTAAATCGTGGTGACCGTATGTCTTGGACAGGGGATGCACATACCTCGCAGGCTGCAGCCTTGGCCGCTTTTGGTAATTTAGACTTCATCAAGAAAAATATTGATAACACTGCTGAGCTTGACAACGGTATTCGGAGTTACGCACTTTACTGGGTGTTAAGTTTACTCGACTACTACCGCTACTCTGGAGATTCCGCGACTCTTAAGCATTATATAGATAACGTCTGTGCCAAGTTAGATGAGGCTTATTCGGTATTCGGGACAGATCCGAACCTTCGATTCTATGGATGGGATGACCGGCTCTGCGCTGGATTTGAACTGTGGTTTCGCCCGGCTCCTGAAGCCCAGAATGCATACATGATGTTGTCAATTCAGCTATGGAATAAATTTGCCGAAGTAATGGGAGAAGCTGGCCGATTTGACCTGAAGAAAAAGTACCTGGGTTATGCCAAAGAGAAAATGGGTGAGCTCAGAAGAAACAAAGAATGGTCACTCGATTTCGGAATACACGCCGCTGCAGATGCAATCAACTCGGGATGCTTGAGTTATGCAGAGCAGGACTCTCTGTTTGGAAAGCATTTTCAGGATCGCCTTCATCGTTTGTCGTTCTCCCCATTTAATCAGTATTTTCTACTTCAGGCAATGGCACATTTGAATCAGTACAATGAAGCACTGAGCTCTATCCGAGACATGTGGGGCGGTATGCTTAAGAACGGTGCCACAGCAACATATGAAGTATTCTGGCCATCGTGGAATGGGATTATTGAACCGAACGACCCCGTGCCGAATTCTCAGTCTGGATTGACAAGTCTGTGCCACCCCTGGGGAGCAGGCGTAGTAAAGTGGCTGAATGAAGAGGTACTTGGAATTGAACCCACAAAGGCAGGCTTCAAAGCCTACGATATTATGCCACATCCGGGAAGGACACTATCCTGGTTGTCGGGGGAGACACCCACTCCATTTGGTGGCATTCGTGTCAACTTCGATTTTGAGTCAGGACATGCTGCTGTCTCTGCACCAGAAGGTACCATCGGTCGTCTTGGAATCCCTAAACTGGAAAAGAGAATTGTCAGCATTACTATAAATAAAAAATTGGCATGGGACGGTTCTTTTCTTGCGGTTCCGGGTATTACTGAAGCGAGTGAGGATTCAGAATTTGTGATTTTCACCGGTTTGCAGCCCGGCAACTATGACTTGGAGGTGGTTTATGAGGGAGAAAGACCCTCCTATACTGAACCAGCATTTGAGTATGACGCAGACACTCTTGAAGCCGACACAATAACTGGTGGGAACTGGGGTAAGGTTTATGGTAGCGAGGGATACGTTCTTTGCAACTACAATGGCGATGGAGTTGATGAAAGATCACTTCCATCCTATGTTACTTCTGTAGACTACTATCGTGCTTTTCCAAAAAGCGGGGTTCCCGAACCGACAGTATGGGCTTCTGGAACCACTGATATTCGTGCACTCTCCCGCGATAATCACAACGACCGTAAGCGAAACGCTACCTGCTATTCAAATACCGGAGCAACTATGAACGTCACAATTGGTATTGATGGTAGACGAAGCTTTCAGGTAGCAATATATTTTGTGGATTGGTATAAGGATGGGTATGAATATGCGGTAGAAATGATGAATGCACAAACTCTGAATCAGATCGCACCAGTTAGGATCGTGAAAAATCACATTGAAGGAGTCTATTTAATCTACAAATATGACCAGTCCATGAAGCTAAGAATCAACACTATCGGGCGAAAGAGTGGTGCCACAGTCAGCGGTATCTTTTTTGATCCACCGGGCACTATTTGAAAAAACTAAACTTGGTATCCAGAAAAACTTAAAACCATTGTAAAAATCCTATATCGGATTGTAATAAGTTGAATTTGTGGTGGACAAATCAATTTAGAAAGAGATAGATAATAATGTTATGATTTTATACCAAATTCACTGGAATCTTGATCCAGAATTTGTGAATATTTTCGGGTTCTCACTTAGATACTATGGAATACTCTTTGTAAGTGGCTTGATTTTGTGCATCTACTTATTGGGGTGGATTTTTAAGAGAGAAAACATTCCACTAAAAAATTTGGAGAAATTATCAATTTACGGAATGATTGGTATCCTGGTAGGGGCAAGACTTGGACACTGTTTATTCTATGAGCCGTCTTACTATCTATCGCATCCTCTGGAGATGATTCTACCCATTTCTTTTCCTCCTGAAGGAGGGATAAAGTTCATCGGATATCAAGGATTAGCTAGTCATGGTGGTGTATTGGGTTTACTCATTGCTTTGTTTTTCTACTCTCGAAAGACAAAACATTCAATGATTAACACCATTGATTTGATTGCTATTGTTGCCGGATTGAGTCTTGGATGTATAAGACTTGGAAACTTTATGAATTCTGAAATTATTGGCATTGCGACAACTAAACCTTGGGGTGTTATTTTTGAGCGGGTTGATAGGGTACCGAGACATCCAGCACAATTGTACGAGGCAATTTCATATTTCATCATTTTTACTATTATGATGATTCTTTACAAAAAAAGGAGAGATGGATTAGAAAACGGCTTCTTCTTTGGACTTGCGGTAGTTTTGTTTTTTACTGCGCGATTTTTAATTGAATTTGTTAAAGAGAACCAAGTCGGATTTGAAGATGCAATGACATTCAATATGGGACAACTTTTGAGCCTTCCTTACCTGGTAGTGGGAATTGGATTCATTATTTATGGACTTAGAAAGAAAATCGGGCTTGTTGCGTAGTCTGTTTTATGCTGTAAACAAAGAGGTCAACGATTTGTGTTACTTTGAAGAAAAATACAAATAAGACAGACATGAAACTTTCTTCAAAAGCTGAGCGTGTTTATTCTCAAATCACCCCAAAAACGAAACTTGGAGATTTGCGGAAGATTGCAAAGGAAATTAAAAAAGACCATGAATTGGCTTTGGAACTTTGATCTACTGGCAAGTTTATACCTCGTCAACTGGCCATACTAATTATGGACACAAAAAATCTAAGCCAGGAAGTTATCGACCAACTTGACAAAGACATTCAAAGTCATGATTTTGATGAAAGAAACCATCTAATTGACTGGTTGATGGCAAACCAATTGTCAAAAGACAAACAGGCCATTAAACTAATTCAATCATGGGAAAATAGTCCCTCAGTACTCCAAAGGCGAATCTTCTGGTACTATCAGGCGAGATTAAGATGGATGGGAAATACCAACCATACAAATACCGAAGACTTATTAACCTCGATAGAAGCAAAAATAGCTATTGAACAGCCCGAAGTTCAATGGGCAATGAATTTTACTGCTGGGCAAATAGGCAAATGGCAGGAAGAGTATCGTGCCAGGTGCATTTCCATAGGCGAAGAAACTGGTTTGTACAAGGATGAAGTTGTCCCTAAAGGTTGTACACCAAGCTATTTACCTAAATTTATTCCAATTGAAGTTGCCAAATTGAAAAAGTAGGGGTTCTTAAAGAATACAAACAAAATAAAGTCTATGAAGGGAATTATTGTCTGCTTGTTCATTTGTCTGTTTAGTTGTTCTGGAAATCAGACAAAAGACTCTTCCAATCAATCTAGCAGATTTACTGATCCCAGAGATGGTGAGACGTATAGAATAGTATCAATCGGGAATCAAACCTGGATGGCAGAGAACTTGCGCTATAATGCTCCGGGATCTTGGTCAAATCCAGACAATCCCTCCATTACTTATGGCCGACTATACGATGGAATAACGGCGCAGTTAATTTGCCCTGATGGATGGCACCTGCCTTCAGATGACGAATGGAATGAACTAGAAATTGCACTTGGATTGTCAGCTGCAGATGCAGAAAATGTAGGTTGGCGAGGGGAGCATGGTAGTAAAATGAAATCTGATAGCGGTTGGATTGATGATTGGAGTGAAAAAAACTTAAATGGAACGAATACGTCTGGTTTTAATGCATTTCCGACAGGATATTATGACTGGGATGATGGATATGGTGGATTGGGAATGAGTGGTGGCTATTGGACTTCAGCAAAGAACGGTATCGCATGGATGCGCTGGTTTGCTGGTCCAAAAAAGGGAGTAAACAGGTTTTATGATGATAATTTAATCTCAAGCGGAGGGGCAGCCTGTCGCTGCATCATGGACTAACCTGCATGGAAAGATGTAAGACAATCTACAGATACTGTAAGGCCTGCATAGATAAAAAATTTGTGTAGGCTTTTTGGTTTTAGCAGGGTTCTACATTAGGTTTTATATATTTACTGTAAGCAAAACTATCCGAAATGAAATTGATGAGAATGGCTAGCCTTCTGATAATGGTGGTTGTACTCTTCATAGGCAACCAACACATATCAGCCCAGGAGATCACCTTTCCAATAGGGTATCATAATTTCAACGAAGATGCCGGGTTTAATTTTCAAATGAATCGATGGGTTTCAATGGGCTATGCCCGTTATACCGATTTCAAGGAAGTTGGTCCTTCTATAATAACCTTCGACGACTGGACAAAGCATATGCTTGAGCTAGCCAGGCAGGCTGAGGCTGATAAACGCTTACTCAACGCAGCCTTCTATTATCGGGCGGCAGAACTCTACCTTTTTCACGGGGATACAAGTGATGAAACGAATATGCCCGCTAAAGAGGAGGTTTATGAGAAGTTCATTGAGGTTTTTTATAGATCGGTTGCGGGTTCTGGCCTTGAGGTGATTGAGGTTCCCTATAGAAGTACGACAATTCAATCATTACGACTCAAGCCCAAAGGTAAACCCAAAGGAAGCATTGTTCTTCATGGTGGCTATGATTCATTCAAAGAAGAGTTGTTTTCCATCATGACTTTTTTCACCCAACACAATTATGAAGTGATTTTGTTCGAGTCTCCGTGGATGGGTTCTTCAAGAAAAAAACAAGACATGGGATTCGACATCGAATGGGAAAGGCCTGTCGGAGCCATTCTTGATCATTTTCAACTGGATGACGTAACGTTGGTCGGAATATCAATGGGCGGATGGCTAGCCTTAAGGGCTTCAGCTTTCGAACCACGAATTAAACGAGTTGTGGCATCAAGTGTATCCTTTGATGTTAACCAATATGCCGGCAAGGTGGGGCAAATCATGACCCGTTTTATGATGACGAAAATGCCACGCTTCACCAATAAAACGATCTTGAAACAAATGGAAAAAGACCTCAGCTATGCCTGGTTTGCCAACCATCTGATGTATATTACTAACAAGGATATTCCCATCGAAGCTTTTAACGTACTGACAACCATAAATGAAGAAAATCTTCATTCTGATAAGATCATTCAGGATGTCCTGATTCTTACAGGCGAAAAGGATCATATGATTCCATTAAAAATGCACGATATGCAAATAGAGGCCTTAAGAAATGCTCACTCACTTACCGGAATTGTTTTCACTGAAAATGAAACTGGACAGAACCATTGTCAGGTTGGGAACATCGGATTGGCTCTGGAAACAATGGTAAATTGGATCGAGGGAAAAGACAGTGTTGGCGAATTAATATCCAAATAGAAATATTACAAAATGGAAGTACTACTATTTTTCGGATTAGCTCTTATTGCTCTTATCATAGGGACAGCAGCAATTTACATGGCAATGATTGAAAGGTTTCCAGCTAGCTGGCTATTCTATCATTATTTCATTCGAAAACCAATTAACTGGACCATACTGATTGCCCTTACAATTTGGACGATCATTATGTATCAACAACAAGAACAGTTCCCAATTTGGACCATCATTCCAATCCTGCTATCCGGATTTGCTGTCGTCTTAACCTACAAAATGCACCAGGAGTCGGCATTTAGAGCAGTGGATTTTCCAGAAATGGCCACTGACATTACCAGCCTTCCGATAACCGACGATATGCAGCTGGCAGTCATTCAATATGATGGAGTAACAAAATGTTATCCCTTGGATTATGTCATTCACCATCACATTGTTAATGATTCATTCAATTCGAAAATAGTAGCATTGACTTATTGTGCCATGTGCCGAAGTATTATTCCGTTTGATGTGACCGATTTAGGACCCTTGTTTGTAGGATCATTTAAAAATGCAAATATGATAGTAGCAGATAGAAGAACTAAAACATTTTTCCAGCAGGCTACTTTCAAATCAATGATCGGAAAGCTGCATCCTAGTGAATTGACGATGATCCCCTTTCAAATTCTAAGCTGGAAAGAAGTGAAGGACTTAAAACCCACTCCTCAATGTGCAAAGGTGACTCCAAAGGATTTCAAAGATTTTCAATTGCCTATACCGGGGATATGGAAAAAGATTGTAGCCTCAGAAAGCACCCCAGGTTTATCTGCCAAAAACAGAGACAAAACCTTACCAGCACGCACACGTGTTGTGGGAATCATTGATGCTTCGATAAAAGATAGTATCGTCTATTTGAAAAAAGAGGTGGTCCTCAAGGAGCTTGTAGTGAACACGGAACAGGGATTCTTTCTCATTAGCGTTTCAGATTGGGTTAACGGTTTTAAAACAACCATTGGTAATTCAGACCTTGAAATCTCATTCACTAATGGAGAAATTGTTGATGTAACAAGCAACACCCGCTGGGATATGAGGGGAAAGCATATTTCAGGAGCTATCAAAACAAATCTTGAACCCATAGCCATATCGGATGAATACTGGTTCTCATGGAAAAAGTACCATGAGGAAACTCGCATGATCCGTTTATGAAATGTTTGATTTATCTCCACGAGGTAATTACTTTGACCATAGAGTTTTGTAGATTTGGATTAATACAAAGTAACAATGTGGGAAGAAAAACTAAAAATTTACGACGAATTGGTTGCCAAATGTCCGAGGTTTAATCGAAAAGGTAAAACTGTGCCGTACACCTCAGCTAATGGGCACATGTTCTCTCTCCTAAACAAAGCAGGAGAGCTCGGTTTCAGGTATTCAAAAGAGGTGCAGGAGAAGTACATGAAAGAACTTGGCACCACCCTATTCAAATCCTATGGAGCAACCATGAGGGGCTATATTTTGATTCAGGATGAGATGCTAGAAGACCTGGATAATCTGGCCAATTACCTGAATGAAAGCTACGATTATGTGATGTCGCTCGATCCAAAATAGTCGGGTAGCATTCAAAATGATACTGAAATAGCAAAATAATCGTATGAAATTTTATGAATATCATTAAACCTCAATCGGGGCAAATATTTACTATAAAGAAAGGTGAATCAATAAAAATAACTGACATCGAAGGCGAACAGGTGGCTGATTTTTGGGCATTTAACACCAATAATGACGGTGAATTTATGTCTCCTGGGGTTAGTATTGATTGTAACAATAAGCTATTAATCTCGACAGGAGATGTATTATACTCCAACCTCTATAATCCCTTGTTGGAAATAATCGAAGATACAACTGGATCTCATTCTCTGATCTATCCTTGCTGCAGGCAAGAAATGTATGATTCCTTTTATGATAGCAAAGGTAAAATTCATCCGAATTGTTTCAGAAATATGAATGATTCGCTGCAGCATTTAGGTAAAAAAGTATGGAAAGAGATTCATCCTTTCAATATCTTTATGAACGTTATAATCCAGACTAGTGGAAGAGTTTCGGTACAAAAACCCATTACAACAGCAGGAGACCATATTATTATGCGATCGTTGGTTGAAAACATCACCATGCTAATTACTTCATGTTCTGTTGATTCTGGAAATTGCAATGGCGGACGATGCAGCACAATCGGAGTCGAAATAATCAGTTAAAAGAAGAATTACTATTTAGATGGCAGACAGATTGTTATTTATAGATACCGAGACGGGAGGCTTGAATCCAAAAAAACACTCGCTATTATCAATAGGCATGGCTGTTTGGCAGGATAGTGAGATCATAGATTCGCAAGAGGTACTGATAAATGATGGTAAACTTTCAGTTACTGAAGAAGCATTATCAATCAACAAAATTGTAATAGAAAAACATAAGCTATCTGCCATCCCTCCCCGAAAGGCAATAGATGAAATACTATCATTCTTAACAACCCACTTTCCAGAGACAAGAAAAATCACCCTGGCCGGCCATAATGTTCACTTTGATATCGATTTTCTTAAGCTTCTTTTCTACCAGAATAATGAGGATTTTAGTGAATTTTTCTCACACAGAATCATAGACACTTCTTCAATTTTGTATTATCTATATCTGGCAGGCCATATTAAACACAGAGCGATTTCATCGGATGATGCCTTTGAACTATTTGGAATCAAAGTCGAAGGTAGACATACGGCTTTAGGTGACGCCATCGCTACGGCAGAACTATTTACTCAACTAGTTAAACTTACCAACTTTTGTTGATAATTTCTCCCATTCTGTGAACATTGGAGCTTGATGTACAGTTGAAATAAAAACTACATTTGATCGTAAAATTTCAGGAAATAATCTATAACGGAATAGAAAATGGCGCAACAATATTTAGATCATTCAAAGGCAATTTTGACTTCAAATCGTTCAAACTTCAAAGGAGGAAGCAAGGGTTCTGGAATTATTTCTTTATTCGGATACCAAAACGAATACGATCTCAGGGAGGGGTATCCCTTGTTAACCACTAAAAAGATGTTTACAAGATCTATGTTTCACGAAACAATATGGTTCTTGAGAGGCGACACAAACACAAAATATCTTGAGGATAATAATTGCCCCATTTGGAGACCTGACGCTTTTCAAGATAACTTGCCAGGTATGCAAAAAGAAGGTATTTTCCCAGAAGGTCTCGTGAAGTACTCTCCCGATTGGGACAATGCAATGAAGGAATATGGTCAGCGAATTAAAGAAGATGTCGAATTTGCTGAAAGATGGGGAGATGCAGGACCGATTTATGGTAAACAATGGAGACGATGGGAGTATTATGATCACGACAAAGGTATGTTTGTTGAAATTGATCAGCTAAGAAAAATGATCGATGGTCTGAAAAAGAAACCAACGGGGAAAAAACACATTGTCGATTCTTGGAATCCTGGAGACACACCAAATATGTCGTTACCACCTTGCCATGTTCTTTACCAGGCCACCGCTAATGAAGAGGGCGAATTGGAGCTGCAACTCTATCAGCGCAGTTGTGACCAATTTTTAGGCGTTCCATTTAATATTGCCAGTTATACCGCTCTTACCCAGGTAATTGCTCAAGAAGCCGGAATGGTACCGAAAACCTTTATCCACACCTTTGGAGATGCTCATTTTTACACCAGCATAGGAAAAAGAACTCAGTGGCACAAAGAAAACTTCAAGGAGCTGCAGAAAAGAATAAGAAGTGTTTCTGCCAGAGAGGAGTATTTAGAAGTCGTTAGATGGGTCAACAAAAATGCGCCAAGTGATGGCAACGAGGAGAAGTATGATCATGTAACTGCGATTCTTGAACAAATGTCAAGAGAACCCAAACCCTTACCTAAATTGCATATTGCACAAAAACCATTTGATCAATTAACAATTGATGATTTCGTTGTTGAAGACTATGATCCTCATCCTCCTATCCGAAGGAACATGTGTGTGTAACCAAATACCCCTAATCAACATTCTTGGAAGAACTCGTATTAGCTATACCAACAGATAAGCTGTGGACATTGCTACCTTATAAAGAAAAGGGATTAATTAAAAACCATAGTGAAGTACTGGAGAAGATCGTTCAAAATGGTCTGTATCTAAAAAGGGGTGAATTGGAAGAAGATTCTTCATTTAAGCAAATCATTCCGTATGCAATAATCTCAAATCAAGAATCATATTACTTATTTAATCGGACATCTCAGCAGCAAGAAAACCGATTGCATCATAAATTCTCTTTGGGAGTAGGTGGACATATGAACCCCAATAACTGTAAAGTTACGCCCCGACAGTATCTAATCAATGAACTAAAAAGAGAAGTATTTGAGGAGGTCAAATTAGCCAGTAATTGTCTAATTGAGGGTATAGAATTTGCCGGTTTTGTAAATGATGATACAATTTCGGTTGGCCGTGTCCATATTGGACTTCTATATACTATCCAGGTATCCAACAAACACGTTTATGTACATGAAACGAATAAAATGACAGCAGAATGGATTAATAAACATAATTTGGATGAGTTTTATGGAGGAATGGAAACCTGGACCAAAATAATACTTGAACACCACATAAGATGAAAGAATCCATTAGACAGATCAGAATAATATCAACATAAACTAGAGGATAATGAAGAAAATCGTAACCCTTTTGACACTTATTCTTTTGCCAATAGTCATAGGTTGCTCGATAGGCAAAAAGAATAGTAAGGCAACTGCAGATGCAGATGATGTTTGGAAGATTGATTTTTTTGATGACTTTGATACGTTTAATCCCAAGAATTGGCAAGACCAACGCATTTGGGTTAACAATGAGACTCAATGCTATGTGCCCGATAATGAGTATGGTACACGAGAGGTAAGTGATGGCACAATAAAGCTTAAAGTGGTAAAAGTTGAAGAGAAACTTCCCTGTGACAATATGGACAAGCACGGCAAACAGCATCCGGATAGCGAGTATGTTGCGGGCCGTATCGCCTCTAAAAACCGCAAAGAATTCATAAAAGGCAAGTGGACAGCCAGGTTACGATTATCCAGCAATGGTGAACCGAGCATGTTTCCAGCTTGGTGGATATTGGGCGCGCAAAACAATGAGCCTCCGGTACAGGAAGAAGACGAGAATATTTGCTGGCCCCTAACCGGATCTGGTGAAATTGATATTTTTGAGCATCACGGAGACCATCAAAAAGACGAATACACGACAGGCGCAATCAAGAGTCTGGGAGAGTGTGACAAAGGAGACTGGTGGAGTTTGAGAATAGGCGTTAAAGCTACTCTGAATGAATATCATGAATATTCTGTGGAATGGGAAGGCAGTGACCTTGTATATCGTCTCGATGGAAAAGAAGTGCATCGCAATGTTGGGGAGGGCGATAAGTATCCTGAGCCCATGTTTGCTATTTTAAATTTCGCCAAAATTACAGACACTCCAATGACCGGTGAATGGGCTATGGAAGTTGACTGGGTCAAACACGAATATCGTAAACGATAGGGCTTTAGAAAAACCTTTGATACCGGTTTTTAAGAGTATCCAAGCACACTATTTCACTTTGGACAGAGTGGAATTAGATCCGTTTCAAATTGGATCCGACCGAGTTGGTAGAATTCTTTTGACCTTGTATCCTTGAAATAAGTACCTTTAAAACAGTGCTAAACCAATTGGCGTCATGAACATGAAAAACGGTCCAACTTATGGCTATACAGACACTTTCCCCAAAAGAGAAATGTGGGAAGGAATCGCAACCCAATTTAATGGAGAGTATAAAATAAAACACAGCGCTGGAAACGTAATTGAGATTCACCAAATTTCAATTCCACACCAGAAGTGGAACATCATGATATCTGTTTCAGACAGCAGACCGCTCAAATTTTCAATTTCTTTCTCATCAAGCCAGGCTTTTGATTTTACCTTAAGCTGGCAGGATTTCCTCGGAAGAATAACGAATAAGTTTAGCAAGACTCAAACAAAAGTTGGCTGGACAACCTTTGACAAACAGTACCATATTGAAAGCAGCCAGTCAGACTTAGTCAAAAGGTCAATCACAACCGAGATTCAAAAAACCATACTTAAATACCAAGTGTACTCATTATCTTTCCAGACAGATAAGGCTTCAAAAACAGCACTGTTAATCAGCGTCATTCAAAGAAATGCTGGTGCGAAAGATATGATTACTGAACTCATAGAAATGCATAAGTTACTGATTGACAACCTTGAAGAATCAAGAATAATACAATGAATAAAACAAGGCTTATTATTGTTCTCATTGCGCTAGTTCTATTGCTCATCCCGCTAATAGCCATGCAGTTCACCGATGAAGTAAAATGGACTCTTGGGGATTTTCTAATTGCAGGCGTTCTACTACTGGGGACTGGTCTCATTTGTGAGCTGGTGATTAGAAAAGTAACTAAAATCAATTATCGAATCCTTATATGTTTTGCTCTAGTGGTAATACTCCTAGTCATCTGGGCTGAACTTGCAGTTGGTATCCTTGGCACTCCATTTGGCGGACAATAGAAAACAATCAATATAATTAGGTATCATGGAAGCAACATTTGCAATTATTTATGCCATTTCGATGGGTATTGTAGTCCTGTTTCAAGGCTGTCTGGCAGCGGGAGTTCCCTGGGGTGCCGCTTCAATGGGTGGAAAATATCCGGGTAAGTACCCATACAAGATGAGAGTTGTTGCCATGGTTAATATGATCGTACTATCGGTACTCTCAATAGTTGTTCTAATTCGGGCTAAGCTCATGCTACCTCAGTTCTATGAGATATCAAGATTTGCAATTTGGCTCGTCATTGGATTTGCTGCAATTTCGGTTGTTTTAAATACCATCACAAAAAGTAAAATCGAGCGTATTTGGATACCGGTAACCCTTATCCAGCTAATTACAAGCATCGTGGTAGCTGTTAGCTAAAAAATGAAATTAGTTGAGTCTAGCG
>CAYUGX010000015.1:0-31160 GCA_964444375.1 uncultured Porphyromonadaceae bacterium
CCTGCTCAATGGGAAGATAGTCCAGCGGTACAGGATAAGTATTGAGTCCAATCACTATTTCTATGAGATTCAGATTCATCGACGGATCACCTGTGTTGTACGGTCGGCCCAGCACAACCATGATTCGTTGTTTTTCGGGTAAATTCTTCATCACTTCCTGGCCTCTGGATCGAACTCTAGCTAAAAAATCAGATTGAGCCTGTCGGGCCAATGCAATGGCCGCCAAACTGGTCTTTTTAGGGATTTTAAAAGTTTCAGCCAAGAAGCTCACACATTCTTTCTCGAAGGCCGTCTTGAAATACCGCATGTGAAAGGTTGGAATCAATAGCTTTTTCTCATTGGTGGTTCCGCGGTAGGCAGCTCTGACCATAAAAGGATGGCTCTGAATCCAAGGGCAATTGCAGTTGTGGGTTGGGTTGGGTGCTTCGGCCTCGAGATTCACAATAAAAGGTAGAAAAACATAATCAACGTCTTTCTCAAGCAGCTTGTCAACGTGGCCGAAAATCATCTCCACCGGCAAACAGGTTTCTGCCGTCATCAGGTCAATGGCACGTGTCAGCATTTTTTTTCCTCCGGCAGGTGACAACACAACTTCAAAACCCAAGGTCTCAAACAGTGTCCTCCAAAACGGGAATTGCTGATAAAAAACGGTCAATGCTCGGGGTATCCCAATTTTCCTTTTCCCGGATTCATTATGGGTAGTGTATCCATCCAGCAGCATCTGGGTTCTCTCTTTGAATAGATTCGGTGTATTTTTTCCGATTCCCTTTCTTTCTTCAATCTCATATCGATCACAGATTCCACCATAATACAAGGTGTCATAGCCTTCAATATTCACCTGCCTGATCTCACATTGATTCGAGCATTCCTCACAAAAAAAGGTTTCGGTATCATAGTGTACTTCACTCACCGAAAATCCCCTAAACCGGGTTTTACTTCCATTTTTTTGCTTTTCTCTGGCCAATTGAGCTACACCGATGGCGCCGGTGATATCAAAATGAGGAGGGACGTGTATATTCTTACCGGTCACTTTCTCAAATGCCGACACCACTGCCCGATTATTGGTTACACCACCCTGATAATAAATTTTCTCGCCCACTCGCTTGTCGCCAACCACACGATTAAGGTAATTCTGAACGGTTGAATAGGCCAGTCCAGCCACGAGATTAGCCTTGTTGGCACCTTTCTGCTGCAACGAATTGAGGTCACTCTCCATGAATACCGTACACCGATCACCTAGTTTGGCAGGAGCACTTGATTGAAAGGCCAGGTTCTGGAATTCGGTCTTGATGGTAATGTCGAGTTTTTCGGCTTGTTCTTCAAGGAATGAACCCGTGCCTGCTGCGCAAACCTTGTTCATTTCAAAATCGACAATCACTCCATTCTCGATGGCAATGTATTTTGAGTCCTGTCCTCCAATTTCGAAAATGGTATCAACTTCAGGATCACTTGAAATTGTCGCGGTAGCTTGTGCCGTAATCTCATTCTGAATAATATCGGCTCCAATAAAATCACCCGTCAGGTAGCGACCAGAACCCGTTGTGCCAGCTCCGATTACCCTGACTCTCGTACCCACTTCCTTTCCGATTTCACGCAATCCACGCTGAATGGCTTCAATAGGTTTTGAGGCCGTGGGTAGATAACGTCTGGCGATCACTTCGTTATTACGGTTTATCAATACCAGATTAGTGCTCAACGAACCTACATCAACTCCGAGGAAAACCTCTACAATTTCCTTTTGATTCCCTATAGAACACATGTTTTTATGTCCGTATTGGGTTGGATTGCTCAGGGGATCCAGTTTCATCTGTGATTTCATCTGGTCACCTTCAAGATAGGCTTTCAGCCGATCCAATCCCTCCTCAAGATTTGGCACATCACAAACCTCACTCTTCGCTTCAAGAATGGCACCGATAGCTCCCATGGCAGCAAAATGAGATGGTACGATCAACTGGTCCTCCGATAATTCCAGCAATTCACGAAAGGCCCTAACCATTCCAGCATTTCCAGCAACACCACCTTGAAATAAAACCGGAGGTAAAAACTTCTTTCCTCTTCCCAATGTGCTTTTTAGATTACGAGCCACTGCGAAACAAAGTCCGGCAATGATATCATGTACAGGAGTAGCAATTTGTTGCAGGTGAATCATGTCACTTTTGGCAAACACACTACATCGTCCTGCAATGCGGGGCGGCTTCGCTGATTGCAGGGCCAACTCTCCGAACTCTCCGATAATATTAACACCGATGCGTTTGGCCTGTTGATCAAGAAAAGAGCCTGTTCCAGCAGCACACAAACTGTTCATCGAAAAGTCTTTCAGACTCGATTTCTCTGCGAGTTGACCCTGATTCATAAACATCAGCTTGCTGTCTTCACCACCCATCTCAATAATGGTTCTAGCCTGTGGATACAAATCTGATGCTGCTCTCGACTGAGCAATTATTTCATTCACATAAGCCGCCCCCAGGAGTTCTGATGGTATCTCACCTCCAATACCGGTGAAAGCCATGCCCTTGACGATGTAGTCAGGATGATCGGTCAGGATGCTTTCAAGTCGATCATTGAGCGTATGAAAAGGCTTACCGTGGCAGTAATCATAGAAACTGTCTAGTACTTCATTTTGATTACTTAAAACAACAGTATTGACTGAAATTGATCCAATATCGATTCCTAGATATGTATCCATCATTAGTCAGTGTAAGGTTTGGCAGGTAAAATTTACGTGATTTTCGTTGAACAAGCAAATCAATGCCAGGACTAATTGATATCTTTACCCATGAATTAACCTGAAAGATGAGATGCACGAATTACAAGATAAATATCGACGAAGCATTATGAAACTGGCCAAGGCCAGTCAACGGATTGCTGAAAAAGGATTTGTCACTTCTCAGGGAGGTAACCTCAGTTACAAGGCCGACGACGATGTGGTTTTGATTACACCAACAAAAGTACCGAAGGCTGAAGTGCAATTTGAGGATGTGGTCATTCTTAATGCTTCGGGCAAAGTATTGTTTGCTTCTGTCGGCCGAAAACCCACGGGAGAAACCCCATTTCATCTTGACATTTTAAACAAGCGACCCGATTTAAAAGGTCTTGTTCATGCTCATCCTCCAGCAATAACAGGATTGGCCCTGGTTCATTCAGAGCTTTTAGCCCGTCCATTATTGCCCGAACCCATTATCGAAGTTGGCCCGGTATTAAACGTACCTTATGCCGAACCCTTGTCTCAGGAACTGGCTGATGCTTTTCTTCCAGTACTGATGAAATCCAATGCTTTTCTTATGCTCAATCACGGCATACTGATTGGCAGCACAGTAAGTGTTCTGCGAGCCACAGAGCTACTTGAAATGATTGAAGCTACCGCCTATTCATGCATCCAAGCTGCCCAGATGGGTGAGGTAAAAGAATTGTCAAAAGCAGATGTCACCCTCCTCGACAAAACATTAAAAACAAGAAATCTGGCGATGCCGGGAGCCCCTGGTGCTAACCAATCGCTTGTTGACTTGTATTTTTAAATCACAAAGCAAAAAAAAAATCAAACCTATTGCAGAAATAGATTATTTAACTACTTTTGCAGTCCAAAGTTGCATTTGCAACTGTTTGGCCCGTTCGTCTAGGGGTTAGGACGCCAGATTTTCATTCTGGTAACAGGGGTTCGATTCCCCTACGGGCTACGGAAAAATATAGAGCAAAAAAATACATGGCACATCACAAATCAGCATTAAAGCGTATCCGTCAGTCAGAAACTCGCAGACTGCACAACAAGTATTATGCAAAATCTGCACGAAATGCCGTTAAAGAGTTCAGAAACACAACTGACAAAGCCGAAGCCACTGAGCTGTATCCAAAAGTTGCCTCAATGCTCGACAAGCTGGCCAAGCGCAATATCATTCACAGCAACAAAGCGGCCAATTTAAAATCCAGTCTTAGCAAGCACGTTAACAGCCTCTAAGAAGGAGAAAAGAAAAAACTAGAAGTAGAAGGAGCTGCCCATTGGGTGGCTCTTTTTTTTATTATTATTTCCATTTTGCTTGACTGAATGCATCTATATCAATACAAGCAAATTTTATCTAGATGCGCTCTTACCCCAGCACTCGAATTGCTGATATGGCAGCTGAAGACCGCCCCAGGGAAAAATGTGCCCGAACCGGAATTCACTCATTGTCAAACACTGAATTGATGGCTATTATCATCGGTAATGGCACAACAGACCAGTCTGCGATAGACCTGGCCAGGCAGGTGCTCTTGAAGGCAAGAAATGACCTGTACTACCTCGGCAAGCTTACGGCCAGGGAATTAGGTGAGATTAAAGGCATAGGCTGGGCCAAGACAGTTCGGATTCTGGCCGCTATTGAACTGGGTAAGAGAAGAATACAACAACCTAAACCCGTTAAATTAAACATCAGCTGCTCAGATGATGCCTACAACATAATCAAACCTGAGATTACTGAACTGGCACATGAAGAGTTTTGGATTCTTTTACTCAGCCGCTCAAATCGCTTACTCGACAAAATTAAAATCAGTCAGGGTGGTGTATCAGGTACCATCACAGATGTTCGTATCATTCTCCAAGAAGCCCTGACCCACCTGGCCAGCGGGCTTATTTTGGCGCACAATCATCCTTCAGGAAATATCCAACCCTCGCAAGCCGATACAAGCATTACCCGAAAGATTAAAGAAGCAGCAGCCCTCATGGATATCGCTGTTTTAGATCACCTAATAGTCGGTGAGCAAAGCTATTTCTCTTTCGCTGATCAAAACCTCCTCTGAACAACTAGAAGGATCATTGGTAATTTGCTATCTTGCGTTAAACAAGAATACTGGATAATGCTGATTTATAGTCCTGAGTTGAGCCCACGCCTGAATTACATCTTAGACATTATTTTCAGTCGGGTACTGGGCATCTCATACCAGACCACAAACCTTCTCCAGGAGTTTCAAAACCATTCCGGTCCTCGATTAAATTACTCATACAAAGCCCTTGAGGGACACCCCTTTCTTGAGGCCTCAGGCCTGTTGTATGAAAGATCTATTGGCAGCCAGGAACTTCATGTCAAAGGTGGTAAGACCTGGAAACAATTACCCATTATTTATCCGGTAGGCAATCAGTCTATTGTACCTTTTGATCTGTTTTCAGCCTGCTTTTATCTGATCTCACGATACGAGGAATATTTACCATTCGAGGCCGATGAACACCATCGTTTTCACGCGGGAGAGAGCCTGGCTTTCCACAATGGATTTATTGATATCCCAATTGTTGATCTCTGGTGCAGACAATTTGCCAACGAACTGAAAACACTATTTGAGGATGACTTTCATCCTGTCTATCCATCATATCGATTTGAACCAACGATTGACATCGACAACGCATGGGCCTTTTTAAACAAGGGATTTCTGAGAAACCTGGGTGCCCTGATCAAGCCTGGTCAGGAAATGGCTGAACGATCATACCGGTTTCAGGTTTGGCGAGGCAAGCAACCTGATCCTTACGATCAATACCTTTTCATCAGCAATCTCATGGAAAAGCATAACCTGGATCCGGTATTCTTCATATTGGTGGGTCGCCTGAGCCGATTTGACCGAAACAGCTCACCAGCTAATCGAGCCTTCAGAAAGCTCATTATGAGTCTAGCAGCTCAAAACCAGATTGGCTTGCACCCCTCATATCAGTCGAATTCATCAGCAGCACAAATTCAAAATGAAATCCATACCCTGGCAAGTGCAGCACAGAAAGAAATCAGTCTAAGTCGCTTTCATTTTTTAAAACTTCATCTTCCTCACTCGTATCGCATATTAAGCAGCCTGGGCATTACCGATGATTATTCAATGGGCTTCGCTGACCGGTCAGGTTTCAGGTCGGGTATCGCACATCCGCATCCTTTCTTTGACCTTGAAAACAATACCAGTAGTGAATTAATCGTTCATCCTTTTCACGTGATGGATGTCAGTCTGATGGAATACATGAAGTTGTCTCCTGACGAAGCCATACAGAAAATAGCCGATCTGGTAGCTGCTATCAGGGAGGTTGGTGGCACCTTCAGTGCTTTATGGCACAATGAATCACTAAGTGAATGGAAACACTGGGCCGGGTGGTCACGTGTTTTTAAAGAAATGCTCAAAATCGCCAGTTGACCCAAGCATGCAGATTTATCACCTGAAGCACGAACAAATAAACAAGAATCGCTGGGATCAAAACATCAGTAAATCGATTAATGGGACGATATACGCATTCTCCTGGTATCTTGATGCGGTCTCGCCCGGCTGGGAAGCCCTCGTCAACCTCGATTATACCTTTGTTATGCCCTTGACTGTCAAGCGAAAGATGGGCATCAGCTATATGCCTCGCCCTTTACTCAGCCAACAATTGGGTGTTTTTAGCCAGGATCTACCCTCCCAGGAGATCGTATCGGCCTTTATTCAAGCCATTCCCAAACACATCAAGTTGATTGAAATTACCCTCAATAAGTTCAACACGGCCGAACATGATGGCTTTCAAAGTAGTCAACACACAAGCTATGAATTGGAACTCATTCAGAATTATAGACAGCTCGCCAAGCACTACGCAAAAAACAATTCCAGGAACATTGCCAAAGCCCATAAAAACTCAATTCGTATTGAACCAGCCATCCATCCCAATGAATTTCTAGCTTTATTGATGAAAGACGAAAGCGCCGGCTCACGGATTTTGAGAAAAACTGGTAACCTAGGCCTGATTAGTGGTCTGGTAAAAACGATGCATACCCAACAAACCGGATTATTATACGGCAGCTATAACGCTGATGATCAACTAGTGGCTGCCTGCTTATTTGGAGTGAGCCATAATAAGATTTATTATCTGGTTCCCGTTAACAGCCCTGAAGGAAGAGAAAGCAGGGCGATATTTGCTATTCTGGATCATCTCATCCAAAGCTTTTCAGGCAAGGCCTATATTCTTGATTTTGAAGGCTCTGACATACCCGGGTTAGCTCGCATATACGCTGGATTCGGAGCACAGCCTATAAGCTATTCCTTCATCCGGTGCAACAAAATGCCATGGCCTTTAAAGCTGCTGAAAAAAGGATAATCCAAGCATCTGATTGCTAATGCTTTTTCTTACATTTACATCAAAACTACTGCGTAATGATTCATCATCTCGGCGATCAAAACTCGATTTTGCACAGTTTTATGGCAGAGATTCGCGATGAACAGGTTCAGACTGATCCACTTCGGTTCAGACGCAACCTCGAGCGAGTCGGTGAAATTTTTGCATATGAAATTAGCAAAAAGCTCAATTTTATCGACTCAGAGGTACGCACCCCACTGGGCATTGCTGAAGTTAAAACCATGACTGATCAAATCGTTTTGGGCACCATTCTGCGGGCTGGTTTACCGATTCATCAAGGCATGCTCAATTATTTCGACAAAGCTGAGAACGCATTCATTTCGGCTTACCGTGTGTACGAAAAGGACGGTACTTTTAACATACGCTTCGAACACATTTCAGGTCCCAAGGTAGATGATAAAGTGGTCATTCTCGCTGACCCAATGCTGGCAACTGGAGCCTCGGCCGTGCTCGCTTGTGAAGCCCTGCTCAGAAAAGGCAAACCAAAACACCTACACCTTGTTTCGATCATCGCTTCAAAAGAGGGCATAGAGTACGTGAGAAAGAAACTCAACATGCGTAAGACCTCTATCTGGGTGGGTGCAGTGGATGACGAACTGACTTCCAAAGCCTATATAGTACCCGGACTAGGTGATGCGGGAGATTTGGCCTTTGGTTCAAAAAGCGACGACTAGCTTCTTTATTTCCACCAGCGATAGGGAGTCTCATCCTGACAATCAGCAAGCAATTCTACAATGCTTTTCTTGATTATGGGATGCACATCATCAGGCCTTAGATCTGAAAGGGGTAACAGAACAAAACGGCGCAGATGCAGCCTTTCGTGAGGTATAATCAGATTTCCCTGCCGGATGATCTCTTTTTCATAGAAAAGAATATCAATATCCGCTTTCCGATCACTATACGATTGGGTTCTGATCCGGTCCATGATCTGATCAATCAGACCAATCTGATCCAATACATCTGTGGGATCCAATTCGGTTAATACAACCACAACCTGATTCAGAAACCACTTTTCAGAGTTATAGCCCCACGGAGCCGTTTCGATTATCCTGGATTTTTCTTCAATGGGCCCAATGTGACTCTCAATCAGCTCTCGTGATCTCATCAGGTTCTCGCAACGATCTCCTTGATTACCCCCGATACCCAATATTAATTCTTGCATATTATCGCTGAATTCTACAAAAATACTTCAATAATGCCTTATTTTTGCGTTTTACCATTGATAAAGACACACATATGAAAAGCTTTTTAAAATACACCTTAGCCAGCTTCATCGGAGTATTCATCGCCCTGGTCGTTTTATTTCTAATCAGTTTGGCCAGTGTCAATGCCCTGCTATCGACGAAACCCGAAGAAACGAAGGTCAAAGCGGGATCGGTTTTAGTTTTGGATTTGAATAAACCCATTACTGATCGCAGCATCGATGATCCATTTTCCTTTGTCGATGTGCAAAATATGGAAATGACTGGATCGCTTGGATTATTCGATATCATTCAAAACCTGGATAAAGCTGCACAAGATCCCAACGTTGAAGGACTGTTGATACAAAGTGGCTTGATGAGCCCCGGCATAGCTACCTTACAAGAAATACGGAACGCCATTCTTGCTTTCAAAGCGTCGGGCAAATTTGTGATGGCCTATGGTGATTTTTACACCCAGCCCAGCTATTACCTGGCTACTGCGGCCGATGACATTTATGTCAACCCAGAAGGCATTATTGAATTCAGGGGATTGCGGTCAGAAGTGATGTTTTATACCCAGGCCCTCGAAAAAATCGGTGTAGAGGTTCAAGTGATGCGTCACGGCAAATTTAAATCTGCTGTTGAACCCTTTCTTGAATCTGAAATGAGCGCGGCCAGCAAAGAACAAGCCCTCACATACCTGAATGACCTTTGGGGAGAAATGGTAACAGCCATTGGAGAATCTCGAGAGCTTTCAGCGGATCAGTTAAATGATTTGGCCAATAGTTTCACCATTCGTGATCCAAAATCAGCGCTCAAACATGGTTTTATCGATGATCTGTATTACACCGACCAATTGCACAATGAAATTAGAGAGCGAACCGGCTTATCGGCAAATACCAAAGTCAAGACAGTGAGTATGCTGCAGTACATCCATGCTCCCGAAACTCAGAAAAAAGAATACACTTCTGATCGCATTGCGATAATCTTTGGTGAAGGTGCCATCGGCATGACTAAGACTGGCCCTACCAGCATTGGCGGCCACCACCTGGCCAAGGCCTTTCGCAAAGCCAGAACTGACAAACGAATTAAAGCGATTGTATTCAGAATCAACTCTCCCGGTGGTAATGTACTGGCTTCTGATATCATCCGACGTGAAGTAGAACTCGCTGCAGCAAAAAAGCCTGTAATTATTTCAATGGGTGACCTTGCAGCTTCTGGAGGTTACTGGGTTTCAAGTCCTGGAAAGAAAATCCTGGCCAGCCCCACTACCATCACAGGCTCAATTGGGGTTTTCGGATTATGGCCCAATGTTGAAGGTCTGGTGACAGACAAGTTGGGTATTCAATTTGATGGTGTTCAAACCAACGACATGGCCGGTATGGGATCCATCTTCAGGCCCCTGCGCCCAGAGGAGCGTGCCATCATTCAAGGCCAGATTGAAGCCACCTATAAAAACTTCATTACCCGTGTGGCCGATGACAGGGGCATGACCCCAGAATCAGTGGATTCCATTGGTCAGGGACGAGTTTGGAGCGGTCTGGATGCCCTCGACCTGGGCCTGATTGATGAATATGGGGGTCTGGCGAAAGCCATTGATGTGGCTGCTCAGGAAGCCGGTCTCGAGAACTATCGGATGCGGGAAATGCCTCAATTGAAAGACCCGATTAGCGAATTAATGGACCAGTTAATGGGACGAAAAAACCGTGCCCGTCAGCTTCTCGAGCAGGAAATACCGGCCATTCGTGATCTTCGTGAATGCAGCCAGGGAGGCTCCATCCAGGCACGTCTGCCTTATACTCTGATCATAAAATAAGCAGACTTGTCAGCTAAACGACTCATCAGGATTATCCTAGTCCCGTTTTCATGGCTGTATGGCCTTGGCATCTGGGTAAGAAATCGATGCTATGACTGGGGAATATGCAAATCGGTGTCATTTCCTTTTCCCATCATAGTAGTGGGAAACCTCTCAGTAGGCGGCTCTGGTAAAACACCCCACGTCATCTACCTGGCCAAGCAACTAAAAAACGAATATAATCTGGCTATTCTCAGCCGTGGTTACAGACGGCAAACAAAAGGCTTCAGATGGGTTCAATCTGATGATGACCCAATTCTGTGTGGTGACGAACCAGCCGAGATTAAAGCTCACCTACCGGATATACCCCTGGCAGTTGATGGTAACCGTCGCCGTGGTGTACTCGAGATCCTGCAAAATCTGAATCCTAAACCCGATTTAATCCTAATGGATGACGGATTTCAACACCGTCAAATTCGACCCAGTTTTAGTATTCTTCTGACCCGGTCAGATCAGTTATTCACTCAGGATAGACTCCTTCCATCCGGTAGGCTAAGAGAACATAAAAAAGAGATTAAACGGGCCCAGGCGATAATAGTCTCCAACAGCCAACTGAACGAGCAAGGGAACAATAAGCCATTTGAAATCAATTTACCCATCCCCATTTACCATTCATTTTATTCGTATTCAAGCTGCGATCCAAACGCCTTTGCAACGCACTTCTCACGGCAGACACCTAGCAGTCCCTACCTCAGCCCACTCACATCTGTATTGCTTGTCACATCCGTCGCCAGCCCCACCTCTCTGCAGCAGTACATTCAAGAAAAGGGATGCAGCTTCACCAGCCTACGTTATCGAGACCATCATCACTATGATATGCGGGATATCCGAAAGATTTTATCTACTTTCACGGCCATAAACAGTGAGAAGAAAACCATTGTCACTACTGGAAAAGACTGGGTAAAACTAAGCCGTTTTGAAGCAATCCATCAACTTCCTGTTGTCATTGTACAGGCTGAACCCAACTTTACTGGTCAGAAAGAAGTAGAACTCTTAAAGCAGATCAAAGATCATGTTGCAACACATACGTGAAAGCATTGACTATATATCCGCTAACACCCGCATTCGCCCGACAACGGGTATTATTTTAGGTACTGGATTAGGCGGATTGGTGGATGATATTGACATCACCCGAATAATCCCGTATTCATCCATTCCGAATTTCCCAGTGTCTACCGTTGAGGGCCACAGTGGCAACCTAATCTTCGGAAAACTTGACAACCACCGGGTCGTGGTTCTTCAGGGCCGGTTCCACTATTACGAAGGCTACAGCATGCAAGAAGTAACCTTCCCCATTAGAGTATTGAAAGGCTTGGGTGTGCAGCAGTTGTTCGTATCAAATGCGGCCGGTGGATTAGATCCTAACTTTGCGAATGGTGACCTGATGATGATCACCGACCACCTCAACCTATTCTTTGACAATCCGTTGCGAGGGCCAAATGATGATTCGATGGGTCCCAGATTCCCCGACATGAGTGAACCCTATGACTCAAAATTACAAGAGAAAGCCAGACAGGTCGCAAAGCAACTTGGAATTCAATTGCAGGAGGGTGTATACGTAGGAAATTCGGGCCCAAGTTTTGAGACGCCTGCTGAATACACCTTTTACCGCACCATTGGTGGTAGTGCGGTTGGAATGTCGACCGTACCGGAGGTGATCGTAGCACGTCACATGGATATCCCCGTTTTTGGTGTTTCTGTCATCACCAATTTAGCTGTACCCGGGAATTTTGAGAAAAACTCACATATCGATGTTCAGCAGACCGCAGAGCAAGCCAGTATGAACCTGGTATCTCTTTTCAAAGGCATGCTTGAATCTTGATTACTCCCATGCGATTCCACAGGCCTGCTTCCACCGACCTGGTCGACCATCTGGGTGGTTGTAGTTAATTAAAATAACATAAATACCAGGCATAACCCTGTTGTCAATTGAGTTATGCCCATCCCAGGTAACAATTCCATTGGCCGGCAATAAACCCCAGGGCAACAACTCTTTTACCAACTGTCCATCCAGAGATCTGATCTCACATCCCCCCATATAACCCGGTTGATCGAGCCTGATGCTTATCAGTAAGAAATCGTTAACCCCATCTTGATTCGGAGAAAATACAGCGGAGCTTAATTGAAAACGGTTTTGTAGTATTTGATAATCCTGTTGGTGTGAGTTCCCTCTTCCCGGAGTGGCACAGCCAGACGATACCGCGGCTGAAAACCAATTATCCTTGAGATATCCACTCACAGTAAAACTGATACGTTCAAGGGAAACTCCTAGTTTGGTCTCAATATGAGGATAATGCCAGGATGGATCATAACGAATCTGCTCAATGATTTTTTGTTGACGATTGAGTAAACGAATCTGACCGCCCGAATTATTCAAAGCTGGTAGGCCCCTAACGGAGTGTATCGACTCTACAGGCGCCAGAGGATGTCGCACCTGCATGCCCTTTGAATCGGCACACACTACCACATATTGACCAGGTAGGAGTAGAAATGATTCTGAGCCAAGATGCACGAAATCTTTGGTCAATCCAAACTCATCAACTGTTGCTAGTATGATATCGTTCAGCTCATAAATATATCCGGTAGGATTGTATAATTCGACATACTCAAGTCCATTTTCACCCGGATTGAACATAAGTTCGGAGATCAAAATATTACCTGAATCTGCCATTTCAGGTAATCCAACCGACAGTTTTGCCGGTTGGAGTGACTGACCGTGGCAATCGATAATATCACCCTCGATAGTCACTTCCAATACCATATCATCCCTGATGCCAGGCGTCCAATTGAGTAAAATCTCATCACAATGGTCGCTGTGAAATCCGGTATAAAAAACTTGTTCAGCTCCAAATGCAATGTACAATTGGTCTAGGTCTGAGGCAGGATGAAAAGAGGTGTTGAAATGAATTACCCATGAACTGGGAGGGTCATATCCAATTCGATTAGCTCTGAAGGGGTGAAAAACGCTGACAGGACAAGAGTCGCTTGGGAGCCATCCGAGACTGCCACCCAATGGTTGCATAGATACCGACCACGATTCATAATTATAAACCTGATCGAAGCAGGTAAGCTCCAGGCTCCAACCACCGGCTCGCTTTAATACATCACGATACTGCATTGGGCTGTATTCAGCAAAATGTATAATATCACCTTCAGGATTCTTCAGCACCAGGTAATCTCCAGAGTTTCGTAGTCCCAACCATTTGGGTGGCTCGAAAGTATCAGGGACCTGACCTCGGTATGCCTCAAGCTGGTCTGTATCCTGCATCATGACCAGGCAAGAATTGGGGGCGACACATTGACTGACAAGACGAACGGTCTTGTCGCCAACCTGCCAGATCCAGTTGTTTAGATCGATCGTGTCAGAGCCAGGATTGTAAAACTCAACATACTCGCACGGTGGCAATCCAACTTGGGGAGACGGATCGAATAAGATCTCTGTAATCAACACTTGGGCCAAAGAGGATAAAGGACAGCTAAATAGGAGCAGACTGACCAGGTAAAATGTATGCATTCAATTGAAATGGATTAATACCAGAAAAAAGTATTGGTTTGTATAGATATATATGCTTGTTTTGTGGTTGATTGGAAAAAACTGTTGAGAAAAATGAAAATTGCTGTTGTTGGAGCAACTGGCCTGGTTGGGCAAAAAATGCTCCAGGTCCTCGATGAAAGAAACTTTCAGGTGAATGAATTGCTACCCGTTGCGTCTGAACGCTCAGTCGGTAAAGAATTGTTTTTCAAAGGGAATGCCTATGCAGTAATGGGTATTCAAGCAGCCGTCGATGCCAAACCTGATGTGGCAATCTTCTCAGCAGGTGGGCAAACATCATTAGACTGGGCACCCAAATTCGCTGAGACAGGATGTTATGTCATCGATAACTCGTCAGCCTGGCGAATGGATCCACTGGTTCCATTAGTCATTCCTGAGATCAATCCACACACCCTCTCAGCAACACACCGTATCATTGCCAATCCCAATTGCAGCACCATCCAGTTGTTAGTTGCCTTAGCCCCCTTGCACAAGAACTTTGGCATCAAACGAGTCGTGGTCAGCACCTATCAATCGGTAAGTGGAACCGGTGTAAAGGCTGTTGATCAACTCAACGCTGAAGAAGCAATTCAGGGATCAGAACCGGTAGCTGAAAAGGCCTATGCCCATCCTATCTACCGAAATTGTTTACCACATTGCGATGTTTTCTTGGAGAATGACTATACCAAAGAAGAAATGAAATTGGTGAATGAAACCCGTAAAATTCTGGATGACGATTCAATCAAACTCACAGCTACTGCAGTACGGGTACCCGTTGTTGGAGGGCACTCAGAGGCAGTTAATGTTGAATTTAAGACTGATTTTGATCTGGCTGAAGTACGTACATTGTTTGCTGAAACTGAAGGTTTACAGGTGTTGGATAATCCAGCTGAAAACCAATATCCGATGCCCGTACTTGCCCATGATAAGGATGATGTTTTTGTGGGTCGAATCAGAAGAGACAATTCCTGCGACAAGGCGCTGAATATGTGGGTAGTTGCTGACAACCTCAGAAAAGGGGCAGCTACAAATGCTATACAGATTGCGGAATACCTGGTCAAAAAAGGCTTGATTGGCTAGATGAGGCTGCGCAATTCACGGGTACCAAGAAATGAACTGCGAGCCGTGTTTGACAATACAATTAATGTCTTTCCTGACCCCAATTCTCGAATGAAATAACTCCTGAAACCCTTCCACCAGCCTGAATGGTGCACAACTTTATTACCCGGATCAGCGGCATTGATTCTCCATCCAAAGCCATAATTATCCCACTGATATAAATCTCGATGTTGGGGATTAAAAGCTTGATCCAGTAATTCCTCGCTTATCAATTCACCACTTCTAAGTGCCTGATCCAATTTGTATAAATCCAGCACAGAAGCGTAAATCCCTTTGTCACCAACCACTCCGTTCAGGTAGGTATTTTCCGCTTTCCGCCGTCCGGTATGGTAACCAATTACTTCATGGTAATTCCAGGGAGTAACTTTCTTACTGTATACCACAGCATTGTGCATCTCCAATGGCAGAAACATTCTGGTTTTTATGAATAGATCATAGGCCAAGTTGCTCACTTCTTCGATAATCAAAGCCAGCAAGGCATAATTTGTATTGCTGTAATTGTATCGCCTATTAGGCGGATAGTAGCGATCTGGCTGGTATTTGATTAGCAGATCAAGAACATCGCGGTTCCCTAGCGGAATATTTTGATCAGGCCAGACTGAATCTGCCAGATACATGTAGTTCGGCAGTCCACTGCGGTGATTCAGCAGGTGCTGAACAGTAATCCCCTTGTATGGAAAATCCGGAAAATAGACCTGAATGCTATCCGAGAGCTTGATTCTACCTTCATCAACCAATAATAAAGTGGCGATTGCTGTGATCGGTTTTGAAACGGAGGCTAATTGGAAAGCTGATTCGATCTGAAGGGAATCACGCTTTCGTAAATCACTGTATCCGTAGGCCTTAGCGAGTTCAACATTTCCATCAACTGCATACAAAACCGTTCCATGAAAACCATTGTAGCGATTCTTTCTTGTAAAATACCGGTCGATGCGACTTGTAACAACCTTTATCTCAACGGCCGAGTTGCTATGGGTTAGGGATGTTTCAGTAGTCTCAGGTTCAATTGCTACCGGAGCGATGCCACCACCAGGCTCCTGGTGAATATCAGACGAATCATTGCTACATGAAAGCTGAAAAAATAGTCCTAGTAATACAATGTAGATGATCCGATTCATGCTTGATATAAAAAATCATTATATGGATACCTTTTCACGTGTATCTGTTTAACCTGTTCGTATAACATTTCTTTTAACGTTTCCACATTCGTTTTATTTTTCGCTGATAAGAAAACGCATGGGTCATTATTGTGATTCATCCAGGTGGCTTTCAATTCATCGAGACTAAAGTTCTCTCGCTCCTTTGGGGTCAGGTCATCTTCATCTTTTTTGACATAGCTGAACGCATCCACCTTATTAAATACCAAAATGGTGGGTTTGTTGTCGCATTTTAATTCGGTCAATGTTTCTTGAACCACCTCGATTTGCTCTTCAAAACCCGGATGGGAAATATCAACAACATGCAACAGGATATCAGCCTCACGGACCTCATCCAGGGTAGATTTGAATGATTCAACCAGATGATGAGGCAGTTTTCGTATAAACCCAACAGTATCGCCCAGTAAAAAAGGCAGATTACCGATCACAACCTTGCGAACAGTAGTATCAAGTGTGGCAAAGAGTTTATTCTCAGCAAAGACGTCTGATTTACTCATGAGATTCATGAGAGTCGATTTACCCACATTGGTATAACCGACCAGGGCCACTCTCACCATTTTACCCCGATTCTTACGTTGTGTGGCCATCTGTTTGTCAATCCTACCCAACTGGTCTTTAAGCCGGGCTATCTTATCCCGAATAATTCGCCGGTCGGTTTCGATCTCAGTTTCACCCGGCCCTCGTAAACCTATTCCTCCCCGCTGACGCTCGAGGTGAGTCCACATCCTGGTCAGACGGGGCAACATGTATTGATACTGCGCCAATTCAACCTGCACCTTGGCATGAGCTGTACGGGCTCGTTTGGCGAAGATGTCAAGAATCAGGTTGGTACGATCCAGGATACGTCTCTTGAATATCTTCTCTAGATTGCGCAACTGTGTGGGGGTCAATTCATCATCGAATATAACCAGGTCGATTTCCTCTCCTTCTACAAACTGTCTGATTTCTTCAAGCTTACCCTTACCGACAAAGGTCGCTGGATTATTAATATCTAGACTTTGCGTGTACTGGCGAACCACAAGTGCTCCGGCTGTATCGGCAAGAAACTCCAATTCGTCTAGGTATTCTAACACCATTTTCTCTGTTTGGTGTCGATTGATCACGCCTACCAGGACGGCCTTCTCTTGTTCTGGTTCTGTTAAATAATAGTTACCCATGATGTTGCGAGCACAATAATACCGTTCAGTTAATCTAAAGCGGGCGCAAAGATGGAAAAATTTTCACGGAGTTATTCACTAATTGGTCAAAAACAAAAGCCTCCCTGTGGGGAGGCTTTGTTAACTACTAAATAAAAGGTTATTCTTATTGCAGAATAAATTTCACAGGGATAGCCATCGAAACGTTAACCGGCTTACCTCTTTGCATTCCGGGACTCCATTTCGGGGCTGCTTTCAGGGCACGAATCACCTCATTGTCCAATGATGGGTCAACACCACGAACGATTTTTATTGCAGTGATCTCTCCCTTCTTATTCACAACAAAATTCACGTAAACGGTTCCACTGATTCCATTCTCCATGGCAATCGGCGGATACTTGATCGATTCCTGAATGTAATTTCTAAAGTTTTCAAGACTTCCACCCTGGAAGGTAGGCATGTCTTCAACGATGAAGAATACCTCAGCTTCTTCTTCCTCTTCTTCTTCAAGGGCTATGACCTCAATTTCCTCATCCTGAGAAGCCTCAAAGTCTTCAATTTCAAATTCATCTTCCAGTTCAACATCATCTTCCACAATATTCAATTCAAGAATTACTTTTTGTGGTTTGGGTGGATCCGGGGGCTTTTGCATTTCCTGGCGGGTAATTGGAATAATTTCCTCTTCACCGGTCAAATCAGGTAGTTCACCCAACGAGGCAAAACTTACATCCTCTTTAGTCCATTCGAATGCCAACAGCACCAGAGCCAGTGCTACAACATATCCGATCTCAAGAAAAAGTGACTTCTTCTTTTCAAGATCTGCTTTTGGTGACTTTTTTAATTCCATTTTGCTGCAATTTTAGCGGGTATAAAAGTAAGGAATACCACGATCATTTCAAAGATTCCAATGTTTAGTTTTTGTAACTGTGTTGTTTTTTTCAGCTACAAGCTGCTAGTCGCAAGTGACAAGCCATGAATAATTCACAATTAATTTAATATGAAGCGAATTGGAATTGACATTTTCACATCAACCGGTTTCCCTCTCTGCTCACCGGGTTTCCATTTAGGTGCTTTTTTTATGGCATTGACAACTGCATTATCGAGTGAAGCATCAACTCCTCTCAAAACGGTCAGTTGATCATAGTCACCTTTGCTATTGATAACAAAACTAACATACACTGTTCCACTGATTCCGTTTTCGATGGCAATCTGGGGGTATTTGACCGTTTTTTCGATATAGCGTCTAAAGTCTTCTTGTGTTCCCCCCTGGAATTGAGGCATGTCTTGAACGATGACAAAGATCTCAGGCCCATCATCCTCTTCCTCTTCAATCGCTAGCACTACAATCTCTTCATCTTGAGAGGCTTCAAAGTCTTCAATCTGAAATTCATCTTCCAGTACAATGTCATCTTCCACGATGTTAAGCTCCAATATCACTTTCTGAGGTTTGGGAGGATCGGGAGGCTTTTCCATTTCAAGTCGTGTGATTGGGATGATCTCTTCCTCTCCGGTCAGCTCCGGTAGTTCACCTAGGGAGGCAAAAGAGACATCCTCCTGGGTCCACTCAAATGCCAGCAAGACTGCTGCCAGTGCCAGCACAAATCCGATCTCAAGAAACAACATTCGTTTGTTTTCAAGATCTGCTTTTGGGTTTTTCTTTTTATTCATAATCGTATCTTTTACTTGGCAAAATCACTTTACCTAAAGATATAGCTTCTCGGCTAACTTCTTAGTTATTTCACTAAACAATTAGCCGCGATTATGAATTTAAGCGCCTCACTTTGTGAGAATTTCAAAATTTTATACATTTGCCCCACATTTTCACACACTACACCCACACCCACACTCAATTGGGGGATTAGCTCAGTTGGCTAGAGCGTTTGACTGGCAGTCAAGAGGTCACCGGTTCGACTCCGGTATTCTCCACACTTGAGGATTAACCACTTATCGATTAGGTTCGGTAGGTGGTTTTTTCATTTCTGTCATTTTCAGGCCAATTTGTGGGATGGGGAGTTCAGTTCGTGATCGTTAAGGATATTATCTGATTGGGTCGCTATCAAATCAAATAATACCCCAATATTTCGATTTACTCCTCTTTTTCTTGTATTTTATTTCGATCTTTATCGCAGTATTCATACTTTTACATAAAAATTGTTCTGATGATACCAAGAATATTGCTTGAGTTAGTTGAAAAGAGGCTAAGCGATCAGAAAGCCATTATCCTGCTGGGGCCAAGGCAGGTGGGTAAAACCACCTTGCTGAAACACCTTGTTACAAAACTAAATCAGGATCATTTGTGGTGGAACGGAGATGAAACAGATATCAGGCAGATGCTTGAAGAGCCAACTTCGACCATGCTAAAATCACTCATAGGATCACATAATCTGGTGATCATCGATGAGGCTCAACGCATTGCGAATATCGGTCTTTGCATTAAACTGATCTACGATAACCTGCCTGATGTTAAGGTTATAGCAACGGGGTCATCCGCATTTGAACTGGCAAACCAGATAAATGAACCCCTGACCGGTCGAAAGTGGGAATACAATATGTTCCCCATATCCTTTGAGGAAATGGTTAATCACACAGATCTTTTATCTGAAAAAAGACTTCTCGAACATCGTCTGATTTTTGGTTATTACCCTGAAATTTTAAATCAACCAGGCAATGAGCGCCCCATCCTTAATCAATTAAGCGACAGCTACCTATTTAAAGATATACTAGTCTGGGAGCGCGTACAAAAACCAGATCGTCTAGAAGCTTTAGTCCAGGCCCTAGCTCTTCAACTTGGTAATGAAGTATCGTATTTGGAACTATCCGGATTGTCCGGATTAGATAAAGAAACAGTAGAAAGGTATATTCTATTGTTGGAGCGGGCTTTTATTGTTTTCAGGCTGCGCTCTTTTCACCGCAATCATCGAACTGAGCTAAAAAAAAGTCGAAAGATATACTTCTATGACAATGGTTTGCGAAACTCAATAATTAATAATTTCAACCCAATCGATCTTCGCAGCGATAAGGGTGCTTTATGGGAAAACTTCCTGGTAACCGAACGCATGAAGCGACTTCATTATAATCAGATCTTTGTGAATCGATATTTCTGGAGAACACATGAAAAACAAGAAATTGATTACATCGAGGATAGGAATGGTATATTGTATGGGTATGAATTCAAGTGGAATCCCAACAGCAAAGAGAAATTTCCGAAAACTTTTGCAAAAGTCTACCCTGACAGTCAGTTGAATCTAATCACATCAGCAAATTTCAGCAATTTCGTGATGTGACATCATCCAAATCCATATACAGATGGTTCGACATTTCTCCCGTCGTCTCCACAAAACTGGGCCCGGCTTGAATTTCAAGTTGGGATTTGCGTTTTAGGGTGAGTGTGTTAGGAAATCAGGGCCATCAATGATTTACGGAGTATGGAGTGGATTAAAATACCTGCGCAGTTAATTTCCTTGCTCAATCACCCTTGCCATTAATTCGCTTTTTGGCTAAATTTGCAAGTAAGGCTAACACTAAACACCCTATGAACCAGGCCTTTCTTCAGAAGCTTAACGACATCATCGATGCGAACATCACCAATACATCTTTTAGTGCCAAAGATTTAGCTGAAAAGATGGGAATGAGCCATTCCAGCCTGTGGAGAAAAGTTCGTTCACAGACAGGGAAATCCATTACACAGTATATCAAGGAAGTTAGATTAAAAAAGGCGTTTGAACTATTACATGCAGAAGATGTAACTGTTGCTGAACTTACATTCCGTCTTGGATTCAGCTCCCCATCCTATTTTTCTTCTTGTTTCAAGGAGTTTTACGGACAGCCACCTGTGAAATTCAAGAAATCCAACGGCAACAACCGTGATAATGGCGATGATCATAAAAGGCAAAAGCAAAATCTTAGTGAAAAGTCTAGGAGAAAATCAGCTTTAAATAAACCAGGTCTTAAGAGCACACTCTTTCAATCATCGGTTGTTTATGTAATTATTATCGGAGTCACTGTGGCTGTTATTCTTATGATTCCAAAGCTATTTAAACCTTCGGAAAAGCTGGATATATCTATCGCTGTCCTTCCTTTTGAAGTACTGAGCGATGAAAAGGACAAGCAACATATTGCTGATGGGATGATGCTGGCGATTCAACAAAAACTTGGGGAAATAAGGGATTTACGGGTGATACCAAGAACAACTGTAGAAGAATATTGCAATACTGACAAACCTCAAAAAAAAATAGGACAGAAGCTTAAAGTGGAGTATGTGGTAGAAGGGAGTTTCCAGTTGAAAGGTGATACTATGAATCTGATTATATCCTTGAACCATGTAAAAATGGACAGACAAATTTGGGCTGATAATTATATCAGGGAATGGACTGATGTTTTTAATGTTCAAAGTGAGGTTGCAAGGCAAATTGCTAATGAGTTAAAGGTTCTTGTAACACCACAAGTAAAGGAGATAATAGAAGCAGTTCCTACCACAGACCTGACTGCTTATGAAAATTATCTTCTTGGTAATGATTTTTACTATAGAAGTCTTAATGATTCGGACTATTTAATCGCCAGTGATTTCTTTAAAAAAGCCACAGAAATAGATTCAAGCTTTGCTCTGGCATGGATTGGTCTGGCTAAAGTTCACAGGGGATTCTACTGGTATGAAAGAAATGACGTAGATCACTCATTGGCAAGTAAATACTTGAATAAAGCATTGAGAATATCTCCAGATAATAAGGAAGTAAGGGCGGAAGAGGCCTATTTCTACCATGATTGCAAAAAGGATTACAAAAAATCGCTTAGGCTTTTGGAGAAACTTAATAAAGAGTATCCGAATGACTCTGAAATACAAGGTTCGATAGGACTTATATTAATCCGAAAAGGTGAGCCGGAGGAAGCGCTCAAAAACTTAATTAAGGGAATCTCCCTGAATCCCTCATATTGGGGATATTGGCGATTTACAGGAAATCTACTCAGCAATTTCAGACTGCCAGAATCAAATCAGGCCGAAAAGTATTATAAGAAAGCTATAGAACTAAATCCTTCAAATAATTCATCATATACCAGGTTATTTCAATACTATCTGAAAACCGGTCAGATTGGCAAAGCGCAAAGATTTATCAGTGTGAATGAAGAGAGATTTGACCCCAGGTTGTTGAAAGTTAATTATATACAACTGGAATTATCCGACAGGAATTTACATAAAGCATTGGGAATAGCCCAATCTCTGTCTGAAGAAGTCCTTGAAACTCGTAGCTTCATTCATACCAAACATCATTACCTTGGTTTAATATACCGGGCTATGTCGGAATATGATAAAGCCTTTATATGTTTCGACAAGGAAAGAATCTTTCTTGAGGAGCAAGTCAGAAGTTACGAAAACGATTATCGGCTTTACTCATCATTGGCATATGCCTATGCCGGCATAGGTAAAAAAGAAGAAGCCCTGAGAGCAAATAAGAAACTTCAGCAGATCATTCATAATTACTATGAAAATGACAATTCAGGCCACTTCGTGAAATATGAAAAAAGTGAAATTTTGGTCATGCTTGGAGAGTCTAATCTGGCCCTGGAAGAGCTTGACAAATTGATGCAGAATAATAGTCATAATTATATTGAATATCTAAAAAGGAATCCTGCCTGGGATGCTTTGAGAGGATATGAAGTGTTCAAGGAGATCATGGCCAACTCAGAGTATCAGCTCAATCTATCTGATGATTGATACCCTTTTGAAATGCAACTGAAAGCATTTGCAGAATATTCTAAAGTCATTGCATAAAACCTGATAGCATCCTACAGCCTTTCCTGGGTATCTTTATTATATGAAAAAGATTTTACAGGTCCTCTTCATTGTCTTACTTTCCTGCCACACGAATGCACAACAGTTTAACATTGGATTCATGGGAAGAGGTGATTCCCAGATTGTCCACAAAGTACAGGTTACCAACTATACAACAAACCAATCGCTTACTATTCCAGGTGGTGAATCATTGATTCTAAAATTAGGATCTGGCTCAGTTCTTTTAGGAGAATCCTCTCAGTCTATCAATATTTATCCTAATCCGGTTGCTGAACAGTCTACTCTTATCATCCGCCAAGCATTATCAGGCTCCGTTAGTATTAAAATATCCAATATGATTGGAGAAGTCTTATTCCAAACTACTCAAAATTTGAGCAGTGGAAAACATTCATTCAAAATTAACTTGAGTTCAACCGGTGTATTTTTTATAAACGTAGACAGCAAGTATTTTCACAATAGCATTAAGCTAATTGGGATTGCTGATAAAAATGGGTCCCCTGGCATTCAATACAATGGTTGCATTTCGCATGAATCTGATCATGACAGAAGACGAAAAAGTGATTATCAGACAAATTATCTCGATTTCACCATGGGGGATACTTTATGCTTCAAAGTGGTTAGCAAGGAAGGACATACGACCAAATTTCTTGATTCACCGGATAATTCAAAATTCTATGATGTAGAATTTCTTAATTGTAAAGATGCAGATAACAGAACGTACGAGGTCGTGAAGATTGGCAAACAGTGGTGGATGGCTGAAAACCTGGCCTATTTACCAGAATATAGTCAGGAAAGCTCGAATTCAGATTCGGTAGCTCATTACTATATTTATCGAGATCGGTCTAAACCTTTTATTCCCAACGATCCTAGAAGAGATCCTAATTATATTAAATTTGGAACCCTTTATAATTATGCAGCAGCGATAATTTCATGCCCTGAAGGATGGCACCTGCCAACAGATCTGGAATGGACAATCCTTGAAGATTTTCTATCCACAGATCATAAAGAAATCAAAGAAGGGTGGTACACTGATAAGAACTATGCCGGCCGGAAATTGAAATCAAAAACTGGGTGGAATGAAGGTTGGCGGAATTCCCATCAATGTAATGGAACCGACGAAGCTGGTTTTAATGCGCTACCTATCGGAGATCGAGCCAACTATTGGACACTGACTCCCGATACATCTGGTCAAATAAAGGCAAGACTTTTAGTTGGTTGCTGGTCAGGCCTTGTTCATAGACCAGCTAACGGAATCTATCATTACACATCGGAGCCTAGCACTGGTCTTTCTGTTCGTTGCGTTAAAGGAGATATTCAGGCGGAAATCCCAGGGGTCGAGACCCAAGAGATTTATGAAATTAGAGCAACTTCATTACTTGCAGGTGGACGTACCTATTATGATGGTATGGCTGAAATTGTTGAACAGGGTATTTGCTGGAATATTACCGGTAATCCAACAACCTTAGATCAAAAAGTGGTTGATCAAACCGGCGAGGTAAACTATAGTGTATTAATCGAGAATCTTACGAATGGGATGACATGCTATGTTCGTGCTTATGCTATCAATGCTACAGGCATTGGCTATGGTGCCGAAACCCGGATCACCATACCTGATGGGAGTTTCACTGATTCCAGAGATTCCACTGAATATGGATATATCAATATTGGATCCCAAACCTGGATGATTGAGAACCTTAAGTTCCTTCCAACTGGCTCTTTGGGTCTTTCATTTACGGAGCCACAATACCATGTATATAATTATTTTGGGATTGACACGGACGAAGCCAGAAAGTCGCCGTTTTTCAAGAAATTCGGAGTCCTTTATAATCACGCAGCTGCTGAGTTTGCCTGTCCGGATGGATGGCATCTTCCTTCTGACCAGGAATGGCAGATATTAGAAGAATTTCTTAATATGGACTCAACAGAACTGGATACGATCGATCAAAGAGAATCAGGTGAGGTTGGTCGACAACTTAAGTCTGTTCTGGGATGGAAAATAGGGGAATCAGGTGACAATAGCAGTGGCTTCCATGTCTTACCTGCTGGAAGCTGGCGAAGGTCTCTTGTAACTCCGGCAGGAGAATTTTCTGGGAATTACTCGTATGCAAATTTCTGGTCAATCACCCCAGCTCCACGAGGTATTCATTTTTACTCCAGAGGCTTATCTCACGACTCTCCTGTAATCTCACGTAATGAAGAAGAATCATTTAGCGGTTTATCAGTCAGATGCGTGAAAGGTCCCGCTCCAAAATACCTCCCTATTGTTCATACCGGAAGAATTCAGGATAAGTTTCATAACGCAGGTATAGTTGTAGGTAGCGAAGTATTTTATGACGGGGGAGCTAAAGTTATCGAAAGAGGAGTTTGCTGGAATAAAAAAGGCCGGCCTACAATTAATGACATGAGAACAATTGATGGATCAGGAGAAGGTCAATTCCTGAGTAATCTATTTGAATTGGATTCAAGCTCAGTCTACTATTATCGAGCCTATGCAAGCAATGAAGTTGGCTCAGCGTATGGTAAAGAGGGCACATTTAAAACCTATGATGGTAGCTTTACCGATGCAAGAGATACCACAGTATATCATTATGTTAGAATTGGCTCTAAATCCTGGATGGCACAAAACCTGGCATTCCTTCCAGAAGTGTTCGGTCCGAAATCATTCTCAGATACCTTACCCAGGTACTATGTTTACGATTATGGAGGTGGATGGATTGATTCTGCAATGATCACTCACACATACAATAAGTATGGAGTTCTCTATAATTGGATTGCTGCCAATACTGCCTGCCCAGAAGGCTGGCATTTGCCCTCGGATAATGAATGGAAGGAACTTGAGCTTACACTTGGAATGGACTCGTCAGAGCTTGATAATAAGTACTATAGATCGTCAGGTGACTGTGGGTTTCAGCTTATGGCAAAACGAGGATGGAAATCCAATGGTGAAGGCTATGGTGGAAGCAACAGGGTTGGATTTGATGCACTACCAGGTGGACAAAGAGCTAAACTAGGATATTTCTTTTATAAATACCAACGGGCATACTTCTGGACTTCTTCATTATCAACATCAGATCTCTACTGGTATCGTCTGATCTCCTATGATTCGAAAGGTATTTACAGAAACCGTACTTTAGATGTTAAAGGTCTATCCGTCCGCTGCATAAAAGACTAAAAAATCAAATTTCATCTGTTTTTCTTAGTTCTAGCAGCCACGTAGCAATTCCAAATCCCCCACCAAAAAGTTCGACATTTCTCCCGTCGTCTCCACAAAATTATGAGCCACTTGTAAGACTTGAAATTGCAGGTGGCTTCATATTTGCACACAATTTTCACACAACACTGGACGAAACTTAATAATTCGGTGTATTTTCTTTTCCAATTATAAGCAACCTGATGTTGATGGAACCATAATGAAATCATCATTACGATAGCAGAAGATGATGCTTAAAAAAAGCCAGATTATTCAAGTTTCAGTGGGGGCGACGGTAGTCAGAAATAGATAGTAACGCGAGTAGTTGAAACATCCTTTTTTGCGCGCAAGATTTATGCAGCATGAAAATCAAATACATATTTTTCATAAAACAATCTGATAAAATAAAAAGAAACCGTCATCAGGTTAATCCTGTATAAACATTTGATTACATCCAGCTCTCACTCTACAACCTAATCTTCTTGAGTCATGAATTTCATAACAGACTATAGATCTATTTTTTGACAAAAATTTGTTGTTGAAAAAATGAACTGTCTTTTATAGGTATATTCTCTGCATATTTGGCGAGGGAACTTCATCACTTGTTATAATTCATCAGTCAACATAATATTTTCCTATATTTATCTTCACTGGCAGGACTTTTCATGCGAATTGAAGACAAAATATTATTCAATGAAATAAGAAAAGGGAACAAGGTAGTTTATGAATCCCTTTTTGCAGAATATTATGAAAGTCTCGTTCGCTTTGCCGAAAAATATACTTTCGATCAACACATAAGTGAGGATCTGGTACAGGAGCTATTTATCCATATCTGGGAGCAAGCTCCAAAAATGGAAATTAAAACTTCCATCAAAGCCTATTTTTACCAGGCTATTAGAAACCGTTGCTTAAACTACCTTAAAAGCCTTAAAGTCAAGGATAAACATCATCTTATCTATGTTGATGTATTGATCAACACCGAAGATGATATTGAAGTTTATGATCCCTTGTTATTAAACCAAATTAGGGATTCAATCGAAGAATTACCTCCACAAATGAGCAAGATTTTTAAGTTAAAACTGGTTGAGGGATTGAAATATGCAGAGATAGCAACTGAACTTGACATATCCTTAAATTCAGTAAAAACACAACTTCGAAGGGCAAGGAAAAAGATTCGTGAATCCCTTTTACAAAAGACCAACCTATTGTTTATACTTTAATTTTCAGCATCCTGATTTCAGTTTCTAAACAAAGTATTTCCAAATAGTTGTCACCCCTTTTGGATTTTTGTTGTCATAAGATAAAATTGACAATAAAAAATATGCCCTCAATTAATAGAAAAGTTGATTTTAAGATAATCTGGAAGAAAATCAACTCAGAGCTAACTCCAAGGGAGGAAAAAGAATTTGCCGACTGGCTGAACAGCGATCCTTATCATAAAACCTTTTATCAAAAGGTGCTTTACTATCAGGAAACCGGTGAGGTGAAAGATAGGCGTGATGTTGACATCATGAAAGCCTGGAAGATCGTAGTCTCTCATCTTCATGATCATAAAAAGCGAGTTATACCGACCTGGGTTAAAATGGCAGGATCAGTTGCAGCAACAGTACTTATAATGCTGTCAATTTACTTTACTATTGAAATCCGTCAACGAAATACAGAATTTGCCGATAGCAGTGAAATGGTTATTCCCCCCGGGAGTAGCAAGGCTCGTTTGATTTTCGACAATGGTGAGTCCATTGATCTTGTTGCGGGTAATAATTTTCATGGAGAGGTTGATGGAGCCAAAATCACGAACAAAGGAAGTCAGATATCATATACTGCTTCTGATGAAGAGTTGACAGAGCTCAAATACAATACGCTTGTGATTCCTCGAGGAGCAGAATATTTTGTTATTCTGTCTGATAGTACAAAGGTCTGGCTGAATTCTGACAGCCGCCTAAGATATCCTGTGAATTTTGCCAGTAACAAAAGATATGTTGAATTAGAAGGGGAAGCATATTTTGAGGTAAGCGAGGATGAAGCCAGACCTTTTATAGTTTCCTCGCAGGGACAGGTAGTCGAGGTTCTGGGAACCGAGTTTAATATTACGGCTTATCCCTATGAAGAGCTGATTTACACCACTCTGGTGGAAGGAAGAGTTAAGGTATTTGCTGAAGAGAATCCCGGATTATCACAAAACCTGATTCCGAATTATCAGACCTATATGTTTAAGGAGAGTGGCGATATTTCAATTCGCGAGGTTGATGTCAATGATTATACAGCTTGGAAGCATGGTATATTCAATTTCAACAAAAAAACCCTCAGTGAGATGATGAATACTCTTTCACGATGGTATGACTTCGAGGTAGCCTTCGAGGAAAGTGAGATGGAAACAATCCGGTTCACCGGTGAAGTAAAAAGATATGAGAATTTAGAAAAGGTTCTTCGCTTGATAGAAAAAACACAGGAGGTAAGATTTGAAAAATCAGGAAATCAAATAATAATTAGATAAAATGAAGTGGGGCCCGTCTGCCAACGACCCCCACAAAAAAATCAGTAAAACCGAAGTTTAACCGTTAACATTTCAAATTTATGAAAAAACTTATAACGCTACTCCAATTAAAAGGAGTAAGAAAAACGTTACTAATTATGAAAATTACAGCGTTTCTTTTAATCGTAGGCCTGGTGCAGGTTTCAGCAAGTGTTTATTCGCAGAATACAAAGCTGAATCTTGAAATGAATAGTGCCAGCTTCGAGGAGATCCTGGATGAAATCAAAAAACAAAGTGAGTTCAGCTTTCTCTATCGCTCTGATATTTTCAATGGATTGGACGAATTAGATCTGATATTTACAGATGTAAGGCTGGAAACTATACTGGACAAATTATTGGTGCCGGAGGGTTTCCAGTATGAGATCGATGATAATGTTGTTGTCATCAGGAAAGGTCAGAAACCTGACATAATCCGGGTTGAGGACCTGGCCCCTTTATCTAAGAAGATTACCGGTAAAGTGGTAGACGAAGATGGTAAACCCATGGTTGGGGTTAGTGTGTATATAAAGGGAACTACTGTTGGTACAATTACAGATAATGATGGAAATTATTCTCTTGATGTCCCTGATGAAAATGAGATTATTATATTTTCTTTTGTTGGTTATGAGAGCAGGGAAATTAATATTGGTGAAAGAAGCGAAGTTAATGTTGAGCTGAAGCTTGCTGAAAGTACTATTGATGAAGTTGTTGTTGTGGGATATGGTACTACTTTGAAAAAAGATTTAACAGGATCGATAACAACTATTAGTGAAGAAGAAATTAAAAAACTACCTCCAACAGCAACTCTCGATCAGGCAATTGGAGGCCTTTCAACGGGTGTTTTTGTTGCTCAAAATTCAGGTGCTCCAGGTGCCGGTGCAACTATTAATATTCGTGGTATGAGTTCTATAAAAGGGGATAACCAACCATTATATGTTATTGATGGTATTCCAATTTTCGTCAATCCTAAGTTTAGCGAGGAGTCTATAGGTTACTCAATGGAAAGGCAGAATCCATTATTAGCAATACATCCAAATGACATTGAAAGTATTGATGTTCTTAAAGATGCCTCAGCAGCAGCAATATACGGCGCCAGGGCTGCAAATGGGGTTATTATTGTCACAACTAAAAGAGGAACAAAAGAGCAGCCTGTTCGAGTTAACTTCAACTATATTCATACAATTCAAAATCCAATAAAGACCTATGAAATGTTAGGAGTTGAGGAGTTTAAGGGATTAGCATCTTCTAAAGCAAGCGAACTGATGGCATTATATCAATCTAGAGGATGGCCGGACTTTATTATACAAACCTATTTCCCCGATGTATGGAATGCGATACATAATCCTGATGAAGTTTTTTATAATGGTAATACTGATTGGCAAGAAGAAGTTCTTAATAGAAATGCCCCCACTAATAGGTATGGATTAACTGTTTCAGGGGGGACAGAAAAAACAGCTTACTCTCTCAGTTTAAATGCAACAGAACAAAATGGCATTATAAAAAATACAGGAATGGATAGGTATGGAGCAAGAGTATCTATCGATTCAGATATTACAAAAAACCTCACACTTGGCATTGGTTTAAATTATGATTATTCAAAAGTATTAAACTCTAATGTAAACTTAGAAGGCGTAACGGACATTAGACCAGATATGCCAGTTTATAATGAGGATGGATCATGGTTCGAACATAATTATTTTGGACAAAATGTATATACTACATCTTATAGTTTAGGTTTTCCAAAAGTAGGTAAATCAAATAACTTGATGTCTAATTTTTATACTGAATATAAGATTACCAAACATTTGAAATTCAAATCTCAATTAAACTTTGGTATTTTAAGCAACTCAACTTCAAAATTCACCTCTGTCAAGGATCAAGATGCTGTTGTTAAGGCATTGCGCAATAGTATTCCACTAGCATCATTTCTTCATACAAGTCATTATGAAAGTATTAACCGGATATTTGATAATACACTTTCATATAACAAGAAAATTGGCGACAAGCATCACCTGATTGCTTTAGCTGGAGCGTCTTTCTCAAATTCAAGAATTGATATGAACCAGCATGAATATAGTGGATTCCCAGATGACCAGGTGCTTACAAACTTAGGGTCCGCACTAGCTGTGCTGTCATGGGACGACCAACATACAGAAACTGGCTTAAATTCATATTTTGGACGCCTAAATTATACCTTCGATAATAGATTCCTATTTACAGGAACAGCCAGGACAGATGTTTCATCAAAATTTGGGCCTAATAGTCGTCGTGGGTTTTTTCCATCTGCAGCTTTTGCTTGGAAAATTCATAACGAGAAATTCATGAATAATTTAAGTTTTGTGGATTACCTTAAATTAAGAATAAGTGCAGGATAATTTAGCGGATTTCTTATATTTAACTTACTACAGAAGTTCATTTTCTTCAAATTACGAAAATGAAAATGGAATAAATCCGACAGATGTTCCAAATCCAAAAATTAAATGGGAAACAACTGACCAGCTAGACCTTGGATTGGAATTCGGTTTATTTAATACTCGATTATATTCTGAAATTGTTTATTTTACCAAGTATACAAATGACATTTTACT